>JAHJJF010000064.1 GCA_018823135.1 Pseudomonadota bacterium | reverse complement strand
TGACGGTTAGTCTGTGAGGAGATGGGAAAATAGTTAATCTCGATTGATTATCAGCACAAAATAAAAAATTAATAAAGATTTTTTTAACTGGCTGCAGGAGTAATACTTGTACAGGATATGCGTCAGGTGTGAAGTGGCATATCCTGCAGGCCTCCATTCTCGGAGAGCAACATTATGGAAGCGGGAGTTTCGCGGGGGTATTTGCGTTCAGCGGTTGTATTTTTCTTCGCAGGAGAGCCGTATTTCTTTTTCCGCTGCGCTAAGCACCCTTTTGGCTTCTTCAATGTCCTTGGCAATCTGTTGGCTGAGGGCTTCAGGGCCTGAAAATTTCTGCTCGCCGCGCAGAAATTTCAGCAGATTGATTTTAATCGGCTTTCCGTAAATATCCTGATTAAAATCAAAGATATGGGTTTCGGCGGAGAGCTTGTCTTCCCCGAAAGTCGGGTTGTAGCCAATATTGAGCACGCCACCGTAACATTTTCCTTCATACACGACCTGGGTCACATAGACGCCGTGTTTCGGACACAGGTCCTCTTCTGAGATATGCAGGTTGGCAGTTGGGAAACCAACGATTGGTCCGCCACGCTGCTTGCCCAGCTTTACCTCGCCGCGGATCTGGTAGTTGCGGCCGAGAAGTTTCTTGACGTCCCGCATACGGCCTTCGGCAACAAGCTGGCGCACTTTGGTGCTGCTTGAAAGCATGTCATTGACATAGTACTGCTCAACCACCGAAACCTCGAAACCCTTCTGTCGGCCCTGTTCTTTAAGAAAGGGGATATCGCCCTGCCTGCCTTTGCCGAAGGCGTAATCATACCCCACCACCAGTTCTTTGACGCCGATGGTTCTGATCAGGGTTTCATTCACAAAGGTTTCAGCGGCAGTGTTGGCAAACTCCCGGGTAAAGGGGATGACGATGAGTACGTCAATGTTAGCCAGTCCGATGAGTTCGAGTTTCTGTTCATAGGTCGAAATGAGTTTGATGCCGAATTCCGGACGCACCACCTTCAGCGGGTGGGGTTCGAAGGTAATCACCACGCTTGTTCCTTTATTATTGTAGGCCTTGCTGACAACCTCGGCAAAAAGCATCTGGTGCCCGAGATGGACGCCGTCAAAGTTGCCGATGGTGACATAGGCGTTATTGATCGGTTTTTGTATCTCGGCAAGATTTTCGTATATTTTCATTGCTGTATTCCTAAATATAAAAGACCGCGCGAGCGGCGTCTCTGTGGACTTACCTCAAAGGAACATCGTCCTGGAGGATAAATCACTTGACAAAAGGCCCTGTGAAAATTTATTATCGCATTCCACATGTGCCGAAGTGGCGGAATTGGTAGACGCGCTAGGTTCAGGGTCTAGTGAGGGTTTCCTTGTGGGAGTTCAAATCTCCCCTTCGGCACCATGTGCTCCTTAAAAGTAATATCTTTCTTGAAACCTTCAAGAACAAAGACATTTAATGGTCTTTTCCTCATATGTCAAGGAAACTCCCCTGCTCCTTTAAGTGAAGTTTCCCTCCACAGGAAACTCCCCGTAATGGGCAGAAACTTCGATTTCAATCAATGGTGAATACACCCCAAGCTATTTATGTCCCCGTGAGGGTTATAATCGCTTTACTCACATATTGTTTGCGGCGGCCCCAATGACAGCTAATTCGGACGAGAAGAGAACCGATATCCTGTCTTTTCCTCTAGATGATGCCGGGCAGGAAGAGGGGCAGGCGTATCTCTGGTCGCTGGTGTTGAGTGCGGCCGATATCCCTCATATTCTTGTCCGCAGCCCCAACGGGTGGGCCATCAAGGTTGAAGACGAATTTGTCCGCCGGGCAAATCAAGAAATTATCGGCTTTGAAAAGGAAAATGCTCACTGGCCTCCGCCCAAACATCCGAGCAGGGCAGACCTTCCTGCCGCAACGCATCAATCGCCGACGATTCTGATTATCGGTGCCCTGATCATATTCTATGGCATAACCGGACCATGGGCTAGCGGCAGCGCCTGGTTTTCCAAAGGATCGGTTTCCGGATACCAGATTCTTGAAAACGGCCAGTGGTGGCGGTTGGCAACCGCATTGACTCTGCATGCCGATCCCGTGCATATACTCGGTAACACGGTTATCGGCGGCATTATGGTCCATTTCCTCCTGAAGATGTTCGGGGCGGGCTTAGGCATATCCCTGATTATGATGTCCGGGATTATTGGGAATTTTATCAATATTCTACTCCAGGGCGGTAAACATAATTCAGTTGGCTTTTCCACTGCGGTATTCGGCGCCATCGGCATTCTTGCCGGATTTCAGATGTTCAGCAACAGGAGCATAAAAGGGGTCTTGTTGCCGTTGGGCGCAGGATTGAGTCTTCTTGCGATGCTGGGAACCGAAGGTGAACATACTGACGTGGGTGCCCATCTCTGGGGGTTGGTCGCGGGCGTCCTGATCGGTTTTATCTTTGGATTTTTTCCGCGCTTGCTGACTTTATCGGAGAAAAATCTGGTACAGGCCGGGCTTTTTTCCGGTTGTGTTGTATTTTTCGTGTATTGCTGGCGTCTGGCGCTCGGGCAGTAATGAAATGGGTTTCAGGGATAGTTTTTTTTATCGATGATTGAGGAAAACTCTTGTAAAGGGATAACAAACCTGAGATGCTTGTCCAAATCCTGCAACTGATGGAGGGACATACAATGCAATGTATTTTCCGTCTAACCTAAGCGGACCGTTTGCGAAGTATACATTAATAATTTGCAGGACAGGTTCGATACAGAGAAATTTACATGAAATTTAATAAAAGAGGAAAAAGAAATGGCTTGGGATGACCAGAAAACACCATGGGATAAGAAGAGGCCCTCTTCTCCCGAAGACTTGATCGCGGCCCTGATCAAGAAGGTTAAAGACGCCTTTGACGGCGGCGGACAAGGCGGCGACGGCGGTGTGGGCGGTGGTTCGGACAACTCCGGAGGAGGCTCTCCTGCAGGTTTCATGGGCGACATCAAAAAAGTTATTGCTGTAGTGGTGGCTGTCTTATTGCTCTATGGGGTGTATGCCTGTTTTTATAAAATTGAGACGGGCTGGGAGGGTGTGGTCCTGCGTTTCGGCAAGTACAACCGCACCGCCTCTCCGGGGTTGAATTTCAAGCTGCCGATGATTGATACGCTGATCAAGGTGAATGTCGACAATGTCCGCAAGGAGGAATTCGGATTCCGTACCAGGACACCGGGCCAGAAGACCGTGTATGAGAAAAAAGGCTATGACATGGAATCCCTGATGCTTACCGGGGATAAAAACGTCATCGATGTGGAATGGATTGTTCAATACAAGGTGATGGATCCGGTCAACTTTATATTCAAGGTTCGCGATGTCCGGCAGGCGGTCCGCGATGCATCTGAGCAGGCGATCCGCCGGATTGTCGGCAATCAGGATTTTGATTATGTGCTCAGTAACCGAGTCATACTTGAGGCGGCCACCGCCAAAGAACTCCAGGGAGTGCTGGATCGTTATGAAAGCGGTGTGTATATCATGGAAGTGAAATTGCAGGACGTTAATCCCCCTGAGACGGTCAAACCCGCTTTCAACGAGGTGAATGAAGCGGATCAGGACATGAAGCGCCTGGTCAATGAAGCCGAGGAGACCTATAACCGGGTGATTCCCAAGGCGCGGGGCAGTGCAAAACAGACAATTGAGGAATCCTACGGATACTCGGTGGAGCGGGTGAATCGCGCCAAGGGCGAGACTGCCAGGTTTCTGGATATACTCAAGGAGTACACCGCTGCCAAGGACGTGACCCGGAAAAGGATGTATCTTGAAACCATGGTTGAAGTGATGCCGACGCTATCGGAAGTATATGTCATTGATGAAGACCAGAAATCTCTTTTGCCGCTTATGGATCTGACCGGCAAAAAAGCTAAATAGTGATGAAATCGTAATAAGACAGATTTCATCGACTTGCCTTGTAACCTGTTGATTTTGTCTGGTGGACCTTTTGCTGCAGCGACTTTTTACGAGTCCATTAAATAAGCTGTTAACAAGATTTAGTCAAAAAAGAGGATTAGCCTGTGAATAACATTTTTCGATATATAATTATTGCTCTGGTGATTGGTGTGGGAATGACGGTCTTGGACGGGTTTTACATTTTACCCGAAGGCATGCAGGCCGTGGTCACGGAATTCGGCAAACCTGTCGGGGAGCCAGCCACCGAGGCCGGCTTGAAATTCAAGACACCGCTTATTCAGAAAGTTACCTATTATGAAAAGAAAATACTTATCTGGGATGGTGATCCAAACCAGATACCGACAAACGATAAGACCTTTGTCTATCTTGATGTCACCGCAAGATGGCGGATTGCCGACCCCCTGAAGTTTCTCCAGGCGGTTAACAATGAGACCCGTGCGCAGACCATTCTTGATGATGTTATCGACTCTACGGTGCGGGGTCTGGTGAACAAGAACAACCTTGTTGAAATAATCAGGAGTTCGGATTGGGAACAGGGTGAAGCGGCCCAGAACAGGGTAGTGCGCGAGGAAGAAATTGAAACAATCACTCTGGGACGCGATAAAATTGCCAAAATGATCCATGAAGATGCATCAAAGGTGACGCCGAATTACGGCATCGAGCTTGTCGATGTCATGTTCAAGCGGGTGAATTACATTGATAGCGTCCGGCTTAAGGTTTATGAAAGAATGATTTCCGAGCGCAAAAGAATCGCTGCCGAGAAAAGGTCGTTGGGCGAGGGGCAGAAGGCGGAGATTCTCGGCAAGGTTGACCGCGAGCTCAAGGACATTACCTCCACTGCCAGTCGTGAGGCCTTGGAAATCAAGGGCAAGGCGGATGCCGGGGCGGCCCGCATTTATGCCGACGCGTATAATAAAGATCCGGAATTCTACGCGTTTTATAAATCCATGGAGAGCTATAAAACTGCGCTAGGTCCGAATACCAAGGTCATACTTACATCGGATTCAGAGTTCTACAAATATTTCAAGTCGATGAAATAAGCGGGTATTGTCTGTTGCGTCCAAAGTGCCTCAACGGAAGAATTTGCACGCAACAGGCGCCTCCATCCTGATACACTTTAGTAAGGTGAAAAAGCTGTCATTCTATTTCCGGAAGCTGTCCCGGATCTTTGATATAGGTCGGGTTCTGGTTTTTTGGATCAAAAACCACCCGGCCTTTTTCTTTGAGTTTTTCCAGCAACCGCTCAAGTTGCTGGTCTCCGGTCAGTAGATTCGTTCCCAGCGTTTCAAAACGGCAATTACATATGGTGAGCTGGCTGCCGCACCAGGGACAGACCTCCACCGGGCAGCCGAAAAAATGTAATTCACCTTCAGCCGTGTGGCATACCGGACAGAGCGCCTGATTCATGTATGCGGGGGTATATTCCGGAAATTTGCCTGTATCATGGTGTTTATCTAAAAAGGTCTGCCTGCTCTCATAACCGAAAAAGTCGAGCACCTCCTGGTCCCAGATTCCTTCTGAAAGGGAACCCAGGTATTCCGCTTGTTCACTGGTGGTTACATAAAAATATTGCGCATGAATTGTTTCGGCGCAGATCAGAAATGTGCCTTGTTTGCGGGCCATAATTCTGAAGCGTCTGATGGCGTCATCTTTTGCATCGGGCAGGTAGCTGTAAAAAGCATGAAAAATGTTGAGTGCAATAATGTCTGTTTCGAAGCGCTGGACAAACTCCATCGCTTCTTCAGAATATTCCTCGGGAACTGCATATTTCATGAGCAGCTTGATGTGCTTCAGTTGTTCTGTTAATGATTTGGTCGTCATAGTTTTCATTAATAAGAAAGGCTGTAGGTGTTTAGGTTAAAGGCTGTTAGGCTTGGGTATTGATCGCCGAAGACTCCTGGTGTTGTTTTTTTGTTGCAGAATCCCAGCGCTAAGGCACTAAACAATCCGGTTATTTTTGTTGTGCGGATTTGATCCGATTTATCCATTTCCTGGTTTCATTTTCAACATCTTCCGCCTGGGTGAGGGCGGTTACCACGGCGATTCTTCTGGCGCCTTTTGCCGCAAGTTCCTCGACGTGGTCGAGTTTGATGCCGCCCATGACCGAATAGGGCAGGTCGCAGACCGATGAAAAGTCAGCAATCGCCTCGGACCCAAGGAAGGTAGAAAGCCCCTGTTTGGTGCCGGTGTGAAAAAGAGGGCCTATATTAAAGTACGAGGCGCCCCTGGCTTTAGCGCTGGCAGCCTGTTCTCTGGTGTTGCAGGAAACCCCGATAATCAATTCAGGGGCCAGTCTTCTTGCTTCCTGGGTCGGGATGTCGGAGTTTCCAAGATGGATGCCGTCGGCGTCCGACAACAAGGCGATATCCAGCCGGTTGTTGACAATGAATAACGCCCCTGCTTCACGGGATTTCCGGCGGAAATAATGCGCTTTTTCAAGCAGGGTTCTATCGTCGGATAACTTGTCCCGCAGCTGCACGATCCGCGCGCCACCGGCAAGCACCTTGTCAATCCACTGGCGATCGGTCCTGCCGTTGGATAATTTTTCACAGGAAACCGGGTATATTGTTACTTCGTTGATAAATATCGACAGGCGTTTCTGGTAGGAAGGGCTTGTTTCCCAGTCTTGACTCATAAGTTCGTAAACCTTAATCTCTTGAATATTCCCGGGCTTTTTTCTATAATAGCCCGTTTTGATGTTTCTTCTCCATGACCGACAGGCTGGATTTTTACAGGAAGAGTTATTTCCCCTTGTGCCGGGGCAGGTCTTGATTATACATAGAGATTCTGTTTACAGTAAGGCACGATTAAATAATATACAAGGATTCATAACTATGCCGGACCATAAATTTAATAATGAATATGCCGAGGTAATGATTGAGGGGAAAAAGTTTCAATTACCGATCATTGAAGGCACTGAAGGAGAAAAGGCAATTGATATCAGATCATTAAGGTCCCAGACGGGCTACATTACTTTTGACAGCGGTTTTATGAATACGGGTTCCTGCAGCAGTGATATCACTTTTCTCGATGGAGAAAAAGGGATTCTCAGTTACCGGGGTTATGGTATTGAGGAGCTTGCTGAAAACTGTACCTTTGTGGAAGTTGCCTATCTTCTGGTTCATGGAAACCTGCCCACCCGCGAGGAATTGTCGAAATTCAGCCAGATGCTTGGCAGATTCGCTCTCATTCATGAAGACATGATTCATTTTTTTGATAGTTTTCCTCCTGGCGCCCCGCCCATGGCTATTCTTTCAACCATGGTCAATTCGCTGTGCAGCTTTTATCCGGAAATGACCGATAATCCATTTGAAAATATTGATAAGATGGCTGCCAGGCTGATTTCCAAGGTACGGACGGTTGCGGCGTTTTCCTATAAGAAATCAAAGGGCCATCCACTGGTTTACCCGCGGCATGATCTTTCTTATTGCGCCAATTTTCTGCATATGATGTTTGATTCACCGGTGCAGCCCTACGATATAAATAACACGGTTGTTGATGCTTTAAACAAGCTTCTTATTCTGCATGGAGATCATGAACAGAATTGTTCCACCTCCACGGTGAGACTGGTCGGCAGCGCCAGGGTGAATTTATATGCTTCTATTTCTGCGGGGATCAGCGCCCTGTGGGGGCCTCTGCACGGCGGCGCCAACCAGGCGGTTGTTGAAATGCTTGAAGAGGTTTACCGATCCGGTGGGGATTATAAGAAATTTATTGCAAGGGCCAAGGATCCCAACGACCCGTTGCGGCTTTCCGGTTTCGGGCATAGAGTCTATAAAACCTTTGACCCCAGATCGCGGATAGTCAAAAATGTCTGCGATAAGATGCTCGGCGAACTCAATCTCAGCGACCCGCTGCTTGACATCGCCAAGGAGATAGAGGGAGTCGTCCTGAAGGACGATTATTTTGTGGAAAGACATCTCTACCCGAATGTGGATTTTTACAGCGGGATCATATATCGGGCCATCGGTATACCCACTGATATGTTTACCGTAATGTTCGCCCTGGGTCGCCTGCCGGGCTGGATTGCTCATTGGAAGGAGATGTGGGATGATCCGAACTGGAGGATAGGCCGGCCAAGGCAGATTTATGTCGGCCCGAAGAGGCGTAGCTTTGTGCCCATTGATCAGAGGATTGCGGGAGCCTCATGACTTCCGGGAGTATGATTATTTTACCCTTGTGCGGAAAGTCAAAATTGTCTACAGCGTTAACAGCAGGAGGCGTATGCCGTAATTAACTTGTTGATATTATGAAAGGCGATAACTCAGGCTTGAACTTTTTGTTGAGCCATCAAAATTGCTGCCTTGACTTTTATTATTGTATTGTAATATTGTTTAAATATCAGTTGTTCCTTTCTCCTTCGTTCAGCTCAACTTTCACCCCGGAGGTGAGACCGGCATGAAGGAAATTCAGTTCATAAGTTCTTCTCACACCGGAAAACTCCGCAGTCCAGATACCGGTATGTCCTCTGCCGGAACCCCCATCAATAATAGCCCGGGAACTGTATCTCCGGAGGCCTTTAACCTGGGGCCGAGCCGCTTGAATAGTGCGGTTCCATTGGAGAAGGGCACAAAAAGCTGCTCCTGCGGAAATTGTGGGGCATGCGCTGCCCGCGCCTATGCCGCGCAGGCGGGCACCACCGGCCAGGGCGCAGCACAAGGTGTACCCCTGTCTACTGGTGACGACATCACCGGTGAAAAGGTGCCTGTTCAGGAAAATCAGTCAGAGGCTTCTCCCCTGGCTCCAAAGGGGAGCGACGGGCAACCGCTTTCGCGGTCTGAACAGCTGATGATTAGCGAATTGAAACAAATTGATAAAGCGGTCCGTGCCCATGAAAGGGCTCATCTCTCCGCCGCCGGCCCCTATGCACGGGGAAAGGCCAATTTTCAATACGAAAAAGGTCCTGACGGCGGCACTTATGCGGTTGCAGGCGAGGTGAGGATTGACACCTCTGCTGAGGCTAGTCCAAAGGCCACAATAACCAAAATGAATGTTGTCCGGGCCGCAGCTCTTGCTCCGGTTGATCCTTCTCCTCAGGATAGAAGTGTTGCGTCAGAGGCCTCCTCAAAAATATTGCAGGCAAGTGATGAGTTGCGGGTTCTCAGAATGAAGCAAGTTCAGGCCCGTGCTCAAACCCGGGAAAAGGAAAATGATGATTCCGAGGATGTAACTCCGATACAGAGTGAAAGCGGCCAGGAAATGACCGAGGCGCAGCAGATGCTGGATCTGGTGGGTGTTACTCTTGAATCCAGCGAATCGTTGAATACAACCCCTCTCCATTCATCGCGATCAGTTGTTTATCTCAAGCCTTACAACTCCTCCGGGTTTGAGATCAATATCAGAGTCTAATGGCCGAGTCGGCCTTCAATATCCAGCGTCAAAATTACAGACAACCGCACATGGTTTCATAATTCTCACATTCCTGCCTGTTGACAAAAGGGCAGGGAGATATTTTGAACCAATGCATTTTGGGGCACCAGTATCTGTCTTTGAAGGGTTCATTGCAACCCTGGGCAGTGATTCTGCTTCTTTCATGGTTGCCGTGCCTTACCGTGTCTTCCTCTATTGAAAAACGCCATATAGCCATCCGGACCCTCCATCTTAATGGGTGTCGAAAAGCTACTGCGCAGAGATCGGGGTATTCGAGTCGGCTCGGGAATGCGCGACTCCGAGAGATCGGGTAGTCTTGGGCAGGATCTGTTTGCCCGCCTTATTCGACCTGTTACTGTCTGCGCTGGCGGCATTTTTCAACACCCTTGGGAAATGCAGCTGTTTTTTCCGAGGTTGTTTCGCCGGTTATGAAATTCTTATCGGCAGAAAGAGTTACAAAATGAAGAGATATTGACTATAATCCGGACCTGTGTTAATTAGTCCCTGTCCATAAAAGGTCTTTATGGAAGTATCTCTGCGTCTTGCTCAAAAAAATAATGCTCGGAGGTAAGCGAGTCTACGAGACTCCGATATCATGCATATGCCGGCGCTTATTTTTTTCGCAGTCCTGGATCTCCATCCAAAAGCCTCATTTCTGGACAGACACTAATCTATAAGATTCTATTGGTTATCAGTGAGGCGGTCGCTTCATTTGTCATTTTGCTGATGAACGGATTCTCCCGTGAAGCACGTGTTATTTGCTTAACTGGAATGTTTCAATACCTTTGAGGAGTTTGAGATATATGCGCACGAATATTGTCCATCCTGGGGCTGGTGAACTTACTTATGAAATCAGGAATATAGTCAGTGTCGGGGAACGCCTGCAGGAGTTCGGCATTAAAACCTATTGGGAAAATATCGGTGATCCGATTGCCAAGGGCGAGAAGATACCGGAATGGATGAAAAAGATTGTTGCGGACTTTGCCTTGGAAGATTCCTCCTATGCCTATTGCCCTACAAAAGGCATCCTCGAAACCCGCAAATTTCTTGCCGAAAGGACCAATAAGCGGGGTGGCGCCCAGATAACCGCCGAAGATATCATTTTCTTTAACGGACTTGGGGATGCGATCAGTAAAGTTTTCAAGATGCTCAAGGAAACAGCCCGGGTGGTTGTGCCTTCTCCCAGTTACACGACGCATTCGTCGGCAGAAGCGGCCCATGCCGGCGACCGGCCGGTCTGTTACCGGCTGGATCCTCATAATCACTGGTATCCCGATCTGGATGATCTTGAAAAACGCATAAAATATAATCCGCAGGTTGCCGGCATTCTGATAATCAATCCGGATAATCCCACTGGTGCGGTATATCCTGAAGAGATCCTCAGGGGTATGATTGCACTTGTTAAGAAATATGATCTCTTCATTATCTGCGACGAGGTCTACCTGAATATTATTTATAACGGCAAACATACGGTGCCGATTTCCGATATTATTGGTGAGGTGCCGGCAATTGCCATGCGGGGGATTTCCAAGGAAATGCCCTGGCCCGGGTCCCGATGTGGGTGGATTGAAGTATACAACGGTCACAAAGACCCGATGTTCGAGCAATTCGTCCAGTCGGTTCTTAATGCCAAAATGCTTGAGGTCTGTTCCACAACCCTTCCGCAGAAATGCATCCCGGCGTTACTCAGCCATCCGAAATATGATGCGTATCTCGAAGAGCGGGTTCGGCGCTATGAGAAATTTTCAAATATTGCCTATGATTGCCTCAAGAATATTAAAGGGGTGCTGGCCAACTGCACCAACGGCGCTTTTTATATGAGCGTTGCCTTTGAGGACGGCGTCTTGAATCACAAGCAGACCTTGCCCATTGCAAACGCATCGGTGCAAAAGCAGGTGGAGGCGCTGGTCAGCGGCGAGAATGTTCAGCCGGATAAACGGTTTGTCTACTATATGCTCGGCGCAACCGGTGTATGTGTCGTCCCTCTGTCTTCTTTTGCAACGGAGATGCAGGGGTTTCGCGTCACGCTGCTTGAAAGGGACGAAGACCGGTTCAGGAAGATTTTCAAGATAATCGCCGATTCGATCGAGCAGTATATCAAGTCCTGACCCGAAAAATTCGATCCAGAGATTTCTTGATCGTTATTTTCAGGAGAGTCCTCAAAGCCATCTCTTGCCGCAAGAAGTATTGAGGCAAGAGGTCTAATGATTGATTCGAGCAGGTTCCCTTGCCGGGTTCCGGTGCCGTTTTTGTTGGCGTTCGCGGCCAACATACGAATTAACCAGCTCCGGAGGGATCTGGGTCATTATCTGCATTTTATGCAAACCCTCGGCGTTTGTTTCTCCATTGACATTTATGAGGATCAGCCTGCCTTCCCCTCTGCCGTATTGATTATCCAGATCAAGTATGCTTCCCACCACGACTAATCTTCCGGTAACTATTCTCTTTTCATAACGGCTAATCGCCTGGGCGACTTGAAAATCAATATTTTTTTCAATATTTGTCAAAAGTTGCTCGTCAAAATCTGCAGTTTTCCCCTCTTTGAATTTTCCCGGTTCACCAAGCGCATTTTTCAGGCCTTCGAACTGCGTCTGGGCCTCCGGGGAAAGCTGCTGGTAGCCGGTCATGAACTGACTCACAGATTGATTGTCGGTATTACTGGTTATCATCAATACCGGGGTATGCATGCTGAGAATGCCGTAATCAACCGCTCCGGAAGACAACTCAAGCTGGTTGCCGATATTGCGCACCGTATATATTTTTCCATCGTTGGAAGAAAGAAGAAAATGCGGCTGGATGCTCGCGTCCGTGTCGGTGAGCCATGTAAAAAATGGTGCGTTGTTTCTCTTTTTTGATCGTTTCGATTCTTGGTGTACGGCCTTTTGATTGGATTGTATGATCTTTCCAATAACACTGAATGGCGGGATGCCGGCGCGGATTTTTTTAACCGGGCGCATTTCAGCATGAACCTGGAAGTTCCAAAGAACGGTGACAATGATCAATGGCAGAAAACAAAGGATGTTTTTCCTCATGATGGACCCCAGGTGTAAAAGCAAGTTTTAGGTTAAATTCCGGCAAGTTGTGGCTGGATTCATTGGGATGGATGCTTTCTGGATGATCTGGCATCAAATCCGGAATGTCGCCTTGACAATGCCGGGGAGCATACTTAATGTTCATCTGAAATTACGGTTTAATTTAATAAAACCTTTAATATTAAATAAATAAAACGATTTCTCTGAAATTCTGAAATAGTTTTTTCGGGTTGTTTTCGGAAGGGAAAGAGTAAGAAGGGGGGACATTGTCCAGCAAAAAGAAAGTCGAAGAGGTTGCCCCGAAGGAAGTCATGGACGATGAAGCAATCGATTCTTCCGATGAGGTAAAACAGGAAGGTGACGGATTTTCGGAAGCGGAGCAGGCAGGGGATGACGAACGTTTGAGCCCCCTTGAGGCTGCTCAGGAACAGGCCCGCGAAAATCATGATAAGATGCTGCGGATGGCTGCAGAATTTGAAAACTCCAAGAAAAGATTGATCCGCGAGCGTGAGGCTGCGGTGAAATATGCTGAAGAATATATTTTAAAGGAGCTTCTGCCCACTATCGATAACCTGCAAAGGGCTATGGAGCAGGGTCAGAAAACCAATGAAGCCTCGGCCTTGCTTGAGGGTGTCGAAATGACCTTCAAAGGAATGATTGCCACCCTTGAAAGGTTTGGTTTAAAGCCGATTGTGGGAAAGGGAGAGCTGTTTGATCCTAATTTTCATGAGGCCCTTGCCATGGAGGCGAGCAGTGAGGTTCCGGAGAATGTAATTCTTCAGGAATATGAAAAAGGATATATGTTTAAGGACCGACTGCTGCGAGCAACCAAAGTTGTCGTTTCAAAAGGTGATAAGACTGATTAACCCGGAAACAGGAACAGCAAGCGTATTCCCCGCCTCAAAGGCAATGGCTTACTGCGGCGGGGAGCTTCAATTATAACGAGTAGGCAGACTTAAAATATGAAGCTTACACTATTTAAGGAGATAACAAGATGGGAAAGATTATAGGCATTGATCTCGGTACGACAAATTCATGCGTTGCGGTGATGGAAGGCGGCGATCCCAAGGTCATTACCAACGTCGAGGGGAACCGGACCACGCCGTCGGTTGTGGCGTTTTCCGATAACGGCGAACGTCCTGTGGGCCAGGTTGCAAAGCGTCAGGCTGTGACCAACCCTACAAAAACCCTTTATGCGATTAAAAGATTGATCGGCCGGAAATTCACCGATCCAGAAGTGTCTAAGAGCATTGATATCAGCCCGTTTAAGATCGTCAAAGGCAATGATGGCGATGCGGTGGTTGAAATTGAGGGGAAAACTTATACCTCAGCTGAAATTTCAGCAATGATTCTGACCAAAATGAAACAGACCGCTGAAGAATATCTCGGAGAGACCGTTACCGAGGCGGTAATCACCGTGCCTGCCTATTTTAACGACAGCCAGCGACAGGCGACAAAGGATGCCGGCAAGATTGCCGGATTGAATGTTCAGCGGATAATCAATGAGCCCACCGCAGCCGCACTCGCTTATGGATTGGATAAGAAAAAAGAGGAGAAGATTGCCGTATTTGATCTTGGTGGCGGAACCTTTGATATCTCGATCCTTGAAATCGGCGATGGCGTTTTTGAAGTAAAGTCCACCAACGGCGACACGTTCCTCGGTGGGGAAGATTTCGATATGCGGATTGTTTCCTGGCTTGCCGACGAATTCAAGCGTGATCAGGGAATCGATCTGCGGCAGGATAAAATGGCGCTGCAGCGCCTTAAAGAGGAAGCTGAAAAGGCCAAGATGGAATTATCCACCACCATGGAAACCGACATCAATCTTCCCTTTATAACCGCCGATGCATCAGGGCCGAAACATCTGAATATAAAATTAAGTCGCGCCAAGCTTGAAAGTCTGGTGGGAGATCTTATCGAACGCACCATTGGACCATGCAAAATGGCCATGAAAGATGCGGGAATTTCCCCATCGGAGATTGATGAAGTCATTCTGGTCGGCGGCATGACCCGTATGCCGAAAGTGCAGCAGAAGGTCAAGGAGATTTTCGGCAAAGACCCTCATAAGGGGGTTAACCCTGACGAGGTTGTGGCCATTGGTGCAGCGATTCAGGGCGGTGTTCTGCAGGGAGACGTCAAGGATGTTCTGCTCCTTGATGTTACGCCGTTGTCTCTTGGGATCGAAACCCTGGGCGGCGTCTCAACGAAACTCATCGAAAAGAATACAACGATCCCCACCAAGAAGAGCCAGGTTTTTTCAACTGCTGCTGATAACCAGCCGGCGGTATCCATTCATGTCCTTCAGGGTGAAAGGGAGATGGCTGCCGGTAATAAGAGCATCGGCCGATTCGAGTTGACCTCTATTCCGCCGGCACCCCGGGGTGTCCCGCAGGTTGAAGTAACCTTTGATCTTGATGCCAACGGCATTCTTCATGTATCTGCCAAGGATCTTGGAACCGGCAAGCAGCAGTCTATCAAGATAACCGCATCAAGCGGTCTTTCCGAGGCAGAGATCGAAAAGATGAAGCAGGATGCCGAAGCCCATGCTGATGAGGATAAGAAGCGCAAAGAGACGGTTGAAGCGAGAAACCATGCGGATTCGATGATGTACGCAACGGAAAAAAGCCTCAAGGATCTGGGCGACAAGGTTGATGCCGAGACCAAGGGTAATGTGCAGAAAGAAATTGATAAATTAAAAAAAGCCCTTGAAGGCGATGATATTGAAGCAATCAAGAAGGGAACCGAGGATTTGACTCAGGCCTCCCATAAGCTTGCTGAAATCATGTATACCCAATCAACCAAAGAGCAGACAGCCGGAGGCGCCGGCGCCTCAGCAGACGGCGGAGCCGGATCAGGGGCGAAAGCCGACGATGACGTGGTTGATGCCGATTTTGAGGAAGTGAAATAAAGATTCAACCATTTTACAGGTGGCGGGATCTAAGGATACAGCGGATACAACGCGTCACGGTTTACTCCACGCTTGTTACTTATATATAAATTTAGGGGGATGCAGAAAAAGGTTGCCTGTATCCCCCTATTTTTTTAACATCACATCCGTAATACCGTTCACATTCAAATTCTAACTTCGTTGCCTGCGTCGTCGGCTTCCTCAACGTACTACTTGTACGTTTCCGGGGCCTCCTTCTTGCCGCCTCGTAACCTCTTTGAATGTGAAGGGTATTAAATCAGCAGATTTTTTGTGACTTCTGTGAGAACAGTTAGGTTCTGTAAATTTAAAGGTTATAAAGAACAGGTGTACGAATGAGGATTCTTTCCGGCATACAGCCTTCCGGGCAGCTTCATATTGGTAATTATTTCGGTATGATGCGCCCGATGATTGATAATATGGATACAGCTGAACTGTATGCGTTTATCGTCAATTTTCACGCCCTGACATCAGTTCATAATAAAGAAAACCTGGTCAGGGACACCATTGGCGCTGCTGCTGATTTTCTCGCCCTGGGACTTGATCCGGACCGCTGTATATTCTGGGTACAGTCCGATGTGCCGGAAGTCACTGAGCTGACCTGGGTGCTTACGACCTTCACCCCCATGGGTCTTCTCGAACGCTGCCATTCGTATAAAGATAAAATAGCCAAGGGAGCTGCTCCCAGTCACGGCCTGTTTTCCTATCCGGTTCTCATGGCCGCAGACATCCTGCTCTATCAGGCGGAGCAGGTTCCGGTGGGCAAAGACCAGAAACAGCATATTGAGGTGGCGCGGGACATTGCGCAGAAATTCAATAACAGCTTCGGCGAGACATTTGTGATTCCGGAGCCGGTGATCAATGACAACCTGGCCACGGTTCCCGGTCTTGACGGCCAGAAGATGTCAAAATCCTACGGCAATACCATTGGTATTTTTCTCGATGCCAAGGCGCTGAAAAAAAGTGTCATGAGTATTGTGACGGATGCTGCCTCGGTTGAAGCGTCCAAAGACCCGGAAAAGTGCAATCTCTATAATATTTATAAACTCTTTGCCCCGGCGGACAGATGTGAAGAGGTACACGGCCTCTATGTCAACGGCGGTGCGATGTACGGTAAAATCAAGCTGGAGCTGGTGGACATTCTCTGGGAATATTTCCGTGAGGCCCGCGAAAAAAGAGAGCAGCTGATGAAGGACCCCGGACAGATCAGAGACATTCTCAAACAAGGCGCAGAAAAGGCCAGGGCAAAAGCCTCGGTTACCCTTGATCTTGTTCGGGAAAAAGTCGGCCTTAAATACTAATTAACCTCTCAGCTTTTTAGGCTATAGGCTGAAGGCTGTTAGTTTTGGTGTTTCGGCATATGATGCCAAGATTCTTGTTGTTTCTTTTCTTCCTAAACACCTTCAGCCTAAATAGCTATAGCCTAATTCCCTAAACCCCTTCTTCCCCAAGCATATCAATCATCGCCCGCCCTGCATTGGAAAGCGTCCGGGCCGAATGGCGTATGACCCCCAGGGACCGGCGCGGTCGGATCCCTTCCACATCAAGTGATATTAACTCTTCCGCATTGATCATCGATTCAGGCAGGATGCTCCATCCCAGTCCTACGGTCACCAGCATCTTGATGGTTTCAAGGTAGTTGGTGGATATCTTTACTGTAAGCGAAACACCCTGTTTCAGAAAATCCGAATCAATGATATCCCTGGTAAATGTGCCGGAGCCGGGCAGGATCGCTGGATGTCCTGCAAGTGTCAGGGGGGTGAGTGGTGCTTTGCTGTGTTTTGTTTCGGCTGCCAAGGGGTGACCCTTGCCGATGACAACCTGCAGGGGGTCATCCCAGATATGGGTCTGAAGCAGATTGCTTTTTTGAATATTCGGCATGGTGATCAGGGCCATTTCAAGGTTTCCATGCTCCACCGCGTCGCAGGCGGTTTCCGAACCCAGGAATTGAATATCGAGCTCCACTTGAGGATAGACTTTGCTGTAGGCGCTCAAAATCGGCGGCAGCCGATGCAGGCCGATGTGATGACTGGTGCCGAATGAAAGTCTCCCCGTGACATTTCCTGATAAATTATTGATTGCCCGGCGGCTGTCTTCCAGCTCAAGCAGAATCCGTTTTGCACGGGGATAGAGTTCTTTCCCCGCCTCGGTGAGAATAATTTTTTTGCCGATCCTGTCAAAAAGCCTGAATCCAAGAATTTCCTCGAGAGCGGCGATGCGTTTGCTCACTGCCGGTTGAGTCAGATAAAGGACGTCGGCAGCTTTTGAGAAACTCCTGGATTCGGTTACAGCCACAAAGGTATGAATTGACAAAGTATCCATTAGTATTCCTTTTAGTTATGATTATTATAAATATAATGAATTTGTGTTATGCGTGTCAAGGATGTTATAAACAGATCATAAATTTTGAGTATCCATGACCAATGGTTTTTTTGAGGAATAAATGCCTTCAGGCTATGGAGCTACACAGCAATTATTGCGCACATTTTAAGGAGTCACATGATGTCACATAAAGTTCTCGTTCTTCCCGGAGATGGAATCGGTGGGGAAGTTGTTGCCGAAGCGTTGAAGGTTTTAAAGGTGCTGGAAGAAGATCAAGGCTTGAAAATTGTCCTTGAGGAAGCATTGGTGGGCGGCTGCGCCTATGATGATTGCGGCAAGCCGCTGCCGGAGGAAACATTGCGCCTTGCCCGGGAAGCCGATGCCGTGCTTCTGGGAGCGGTGGGTGGACCGAAATGGGAGCCCTTACATATTTCTGTACGTCCGGAAAAAGCCTTGCTGGGATTGCGTTCCGAGCTTGAACTTTTTGCCAATCTTCGCCCGGTGAAATGTTATCCTGCCCTTGAGGCGAAATCTCCGCTGAACACAGAGCTTGTCAGTGGCCTTGATATGATGATTGTCCGGGAACTCACCGGTGGTATTTATTTCGGGCAGCCCCGCGGCGTGCGGATCCTTGAAAATGGCGAACGTCAGGGCTACAATACGCTGGTGTATTCCGAGTCGGAGATCAGACGGATCGGGCGCACGGCCTTTGAAATCGCCATGAAACGCGATAAGCGTGTTGTTTCTGTGGACAAGGCAAATGTTTTGGAATGTACTGAATTATGGCGTGAGGTTATGGCCGAAGTGGCACAGGACTATCCCGAGGTTGTGTTGAAGAACATGTATGTGGACAATGCCGCAATGCAGATTGTCTGCGCGCCGAAACAGTTTGATGTAATGGTCACGACAAATCTGTTCGGGGACATACTCTCAGATTGCGCCTCTGTCGCCTCAGGATCCATTGGCATGCTGCCGTCTGCTTCGCTTGACGCCAACAATAAGGGGATGTATGAACCTATTCACGGGTCGGCGCCGGATATTGCAGGCAAACAGATTGCCAATCCCCTGGCGACAATTTTATCGGCGGCCATGATGTTGCGATATTCTTTTAATCAGGAGTTCATGGCCGGTCTGATTGAGCAGGCGGTCACCAGGACCCTTACGGAAGGCTATCGCACCGGGGACATCTATTCAGCAGGATGCAAAAAGGTCAGCACTGGTGAAATGGGTGACGCGGTGGTCGTTGCCCTGCGAAATCAGTCGACGGAATATTTACAGGCCGGCAACAGTTGATGGTTTACTGCTAACAGATAAACAAGGAGGGTATTATGAAGAAAATGTATGGAATGATAATTTGCTGTGTTTTCTTTTTTGTGCAAAACTCTTTTGCGGGCGATTTTACACTTTCAAGCCCCCAGCTGATCCCTGATGGGAGGATGAGCCATGATCAGGTGTATTCAGGTTTTGGTTGTGACGGGAAAAATATCTCACCGGAACTGAACTGGAAAAATGCGCCTGCAAATACAAAAAGTTTTGCGGTGAACGTCTATGACCCGGATGCACCCACCGGAAGCGGCTGGTGGCACTGGGTGGTCTTCAATGTTCCTGGTGATGTCAATCAGCTCAAGGAAGATGCCGGCAATGTAGCGAAAGGGCTGGCGCCAGCCGGAAGTATCCAGAGCCGGACGGATTATGGGCAGCCCGGTTATGGAGGCGCCTGTCCGCCGGCGGGAGACAAACCCCATCGTTATCATTTTACGGTGTATGCCCTGGATGTTGTCAGTCTTCCCTTGAATGTCGATTCTTCCGCTGCTTTGGTGGGGTTTTATCTGAACAGCCATGCTATTGATAAGGCACGGCTTACCGTACATTATTCGCGATAGCATTTTCATGGGTCAAAAGAAAGGGGCTGCCCTTATTGGGACAGCCCCTTTTCAGTGGTCTTCTTGTTATTTATTATTTTTCAAAGAGTTTTTTAAATTCGCCGTAGCCTTCCTTTTCAAGATTCTCTGCCGGGATAAAGCGCAGTGCAGCGGAATTGATACAATACCGCAGATTGGTTGGCGCCGGGCCGTCGTCAAAGACATGCCCGAGATGCGAGTCAGCGCCGGTGCTTCGGACTTCGGTTCTGGTTTGGAAAAATTTACGGTCAACATGGTCGGTGATATTTTCAGGGACCAGCGGTTTGCTGAAGCTCGGCCATCCTGTACCGGATTTGTATTTGTCGGTTGAGCTGAAAAGAGCTTCTCCTGAAACGATATCCACATAGATCCCCGGTTTTTTATTATCCCAGTATTCGTTGTCAAAGGCGGGTTCGGTGCCCTCTTCCTGAGTGACCCGATACTGCAACGGGGTGAGTTTCTTCTTCAGTTCTTCCTTGCTCGTCGTATTTGTTTTTTCTTTATCCCATACTCCGGCTAAAAATTTATCGCGTCCAGAGCCGTATCGGTAGACCTTGTATCGTAGCGGGTTGGTTTTGTAGTAATCCTGATGATAGTCCTCTGCCTTGTAGAAAGTTGTTGCAGGTTTGATCGGCGTTACAATGGACTTTTCGAAAATCTTTTTCCCGGCGAGATCGGCCTTGGATTGTTCGGCAAGTTGTTTCTGCTCTTCATCGTGATAGAAGATTCCGGTAGTGTAGGCATTGCCCCGGTCGGCAAACTGGCCGCCACCATCGGTGGGGTCGATCTGACGCCAGAACACATCAAGAAGTTTCTGATAATTGACAATTGCCGGGTCGTAGTCAATTTCAATTACTTCAATGTGCCCTCCATTGGAATAATTCTCATAGGTTGGGTTTTGCGTGGTGCCTCCCATATAACCCGATATCACTGAATTTACGCCGGGCAACTGTTCAAAGGGTTTTTCCATACACCAGAAGCAACCGCCGGCGAAAGTTGCTTTTTGGGATTTAACAGTTCCTGCCTGGGCAAACTGGCCCAACAGCATGACCGCAAAAAAAACACCGACAAGCAATGGCAGCAGTACTGATAAATTATCTTTCATAATATTTCCTCCCCTGCATAATGCAGTCGTGATTGGTTCTTTTCTGAATCAGTAGGTATTTCTATTAATAGTAATCATTCTTGAAAGCAAGTAAAGGTTTGACGAGCAAGCTGAAATCCATACCCCGCGGCCAGAAGCCGTTGTTTTCCCTTCGGAGGGTTTTTCAATAACTTCATGCAATCTATAAAAAGTTCTGGGTCTGATTGGCGAACAAAAAAGCGAGAGAAAGGATTGCAGTTGAATGACCGGCAGCGGCAAGATCCTCATCGCCGTAGTTATTCGTTACTGGGTATCGATAGAATAATTTCTTCTATCATAGCATTTATGACTAATGCAAATGATTTACCTTTGTCCGGATGCCTCACTGAAATCTTCCGTGTCATGCAAGATAAATTTTTGTGCACAACCAATAGCTGGACTTTGAAAAGAAAATTAATTAAAATATCATCTTGATTTTATTAAACTTTTACCTATCTCTTAATAAGAGTTTGAGGTGTGTTAATTGGCTGCAAAAAATACCTGCGAAGATCTGGAACAAAAGATCAAAGAACTCGAGGCTGAAGTTCTTTCATGTAAACAAAAGAATGCATCTCTTGAAAAAAAAGGGAAGTATCTCCAGGCATTTCTCGACAATACCAACCTGCCGATTTATCTGAAAACAGCTGATTATAAGTACATGCTCATTAATAGAGAATATGAGCGATTGGCGCATATTACCAATGAAGAGATAATCGGCAAAACGGATTTTGAGATCTTTCCCGAGTCCGTCGCCGAGCTGTTTCGTTCTCAGGATATCCTGGTCAAAAAAAGCAAAAAAAACGTCGAGTTTCGTGAAACCATCCCCCTTGCAGATGGCATACACACCTTTATTACCTCCAAGTTTCCCCTGTATGATGATAATGATCAAATCTGCGCGGTGGGCGGTGTTTGCACCGATATTACTGAAATCAATCAGATCAAGGAGGATTTGAAGGAGAGCGAAGAAAAATATCGTAAACTCTTCACCAATGAGATTGATGCTATTGCCATCTTCGATATAGAGACCAGGAAGATTCTAGATGTAAACTGCGCTTTTTTGAAACTCTACGGTTATGGCCGTAAGGAGGCATTAAGTCTTACTGCCGATGATATAAGCGCCGAATCTGAAAAAACCAGGCAGGCCATTCACCAGGCTGCGGTTGTCGGGGAAGATACGCTGATCCTGAGAAGACGCCACCGAACAAAAGACGGCACTGAGATTATTGTGACTCTTTCAGCCGGATCATTTGTCTGGAAGGGCCGGGATGTCATGTTTTCGATAATCCGCGATATCTCCGCCCATGTGAAGGCAGACGAAGAAAAAGCAGCGCTTGAAACACAGCTCCGGCAGGTTTATAAAATGGAGGCGATTGGCACCATGGCCGGGGGTATTGCCCATGATTTCAATAATATCCTGACGATCATTGTCGGCAATGCGGATCTTGCCAGATACACAATCGGTGAAAATGATCCGGCCAGGATAAATATTGAAAATATTATCGGAGCATCCAGTCGCGCCAGGGAAATTGTCCGTCAAATACTTACCTTCAGCAGCCAGGCGAAACAGAATTTTATTCCGGTAAATCCGGCGCTGATTTTTAATGAAGCCATGCAGCTGCTTCGTTCTACCATCCCCGCAACCATTGAAATCAACCAGCAGATTGATGCAAACTGCAAAACCATTAATGCGGATTCAACCCAGCTTAATCAGGTATTGATCAACCTGTGCAGCAATGCGGTATCCGCCATGGATGAAAATGGTTGCCTCGAATTGAGCTTGAAGGAAGTCAACCTGAAAGCCAAAGACCTCGGCCGACGGCTTGGCATGAAGCCCGGGAAATTCATCAGGCTTTCGGTGAGGGATAACGGTCCGGGAATCAATCCGGAGAATCAGGAGCGGATTTTTGACCCCTTCTTTACTACAAAGGAGGCGGGGAAAGGCACGGGAATGGGGTTGTCGGTGGTGCATGGTATTGTTACCAATCACGGCGGCATGATCATTGTTGAAAGTGAACCGGGTGCGGGCGCAACATTTCATGTGTATTTCCCGGTTATCGCAGAAAAAACCGGTGTGCCGAAAGATGAGTCTGAAAAAGTGTCTTCAGGCGTCGAGCACATCATGTTTGTCGATGATGAAGAGGCCCTTGTGGCCATCGGCACCCAAATGCTTGAGCTGCAGGGATACCGGGTTTCAGCCATGACCAGCAGTATCGAGGCCCTTGAGGCTTTCAAGGCTGCCCCTCACGCTGTAGATCTGGTGATCACCGACCAGACAATGCCCAATATGACAGGGGCTCAACTGGCCACGGCACTTCTTAAGGTCCGGGCTGATATCCCCATCATCCTCTGCACCGGATACAGCTCCAAAATTTCAGAGGAAAAAGCAAAAGCGCTTGGCGTCCGCGATTTTTTCATGAAGCCGTTTAACATGAAGCAATTGAGTCAGTTAGTAAGGAAAACTCTGGACAGTAGTGAAAATGATATTGCTGCAAAGCTGAACGCTACGAGATTAGAGACAATTTGATGCAATTGCCGGTCTAACCGCCTGCAACCAATAGCTATTGTTTTTCTTTTTTCATCAGGGCGCCTGGAATGATTGTCGAGGTGCCGAATTTTTCTTCGATATTGTCAATCGCCTGGTGAAGCCGTTTTCTTTTGCCGGTCCTTTCATCCGTGCCAAAAAGATTCATCTGATACGCTTCCTGGTTCGACTCCAGATTTGAGAGAGAAACCCCAAGCAGACGCACCGGCTTTTCGCAGGCCCTTGTTTTGGCGAGCAAGCTGCAGATTTCTCTGTAAATCGTCATATTGTCGTCGGTTGCAATCTTTAATGTTGCCGCGCGGCTCACCTGTTGGAAATCATTATATTTCACTTTGAGGGATATGGTTTTTCCCAGGAGATGGTTTCCTCTGAGACGCTTTCCGACGCGAATTGATAATTCCAGAAGTTGCCGATAGATGATTTCCTGATTGATGAGATCGGTTTCAAATGTTTCTTCATGGCCGATTGATTTAATCAGCCGTTCGGTATCCACCGGTCTGGTGTCAATACCGAGGGATGACTGAAGCATCATGCCCCCCATCTTGCCGAACTTATTGATCAGCAATTCTTCGGGAAGCCGGGAAAGATCGCCGATGGTATGCACCCCAAGGAGAATTAGTTTGCTTCTGGTGGTTTTCCCCACACCCCAGAGTTTTTCAATGGGAAGACCGGCAAGAAATGTTTGTTCATTCCCCGCAGGGACCATGGTGAGCCCGTCAGGTTTTTTTATATCAGAGGCGATTTTGGCAATGAGTTTTGAAGATGCCACACCGGCTGAGGCTGTGAGCCCGGTTTCCTGTTTTATTAATTTTCTGATTGCCTCGGCAATCTCATGACCTGATCCGAAATGTTTTGATGCAGTGACATCGAGAAAGGCCTCATCAAGGGAGATGGGCTCGACCAACGGCGTAAATCTCGTAAATAAGTCCTGAATGATATCTGAAACCTCCTTGTATCGATGCATGCGCACCGGCAGAAAAACACCGCCCGGACAGAGTTTTCTTGCCGTGAGGATGGGCAGGGCCGAGTGGACACCGTAAGTTCTGGCCTCATAAGAAGCTGCCGAAACAACGCCTCGATTGCCCGAGCCGCCGACGATTACCGGCTTTCCCTTGAATTCTGGATTATCATGAACTTCAATGGAGGCGTAAAACGCATCCATGTCTATGTGAATGATTGTGCGCTGATTTTGCATAGAAAAAGTATTGAAGCTCCCTGCTCCAGGAAAGCTATGATCCCAAACTGCGAAAAATGCACTCGCTGTTGATGTTCAAAAAAAATGAATTAGTTTTTATACAGGTCAGTCGGAAAAGGTTTTGTCATCTTTAGGTGTATACATTAATTCCCATAAGAAATAAATTCCCGGAAAAAAGTGTTATATATTTGACGGTTTTTGAAATTATCGTTTTGCGAACGCATGAACTTTGTACCGACAAGGTATCCTGGTCAATCTCCAGGCGAGATAATTTTGTATTTTATTTCAGCGTGTTAGGTTGTTTTCGGCAGTATTTTTTTACAGCGGTATATATTTATTCCTGAGGGCATTTTGGTCTGGCACAAAAATAGCATAATGACGGAGCAGTACATTTTTCGCAAAGAAATCTGCACCGGAGAAAACAAAATATGAATACAGCGGTTAGCCTGGCTTATAATGTAAAACATGGTGGTGAAGGAATGACCGATCTTAATGTCGACTCCCTGATGGGGGAACTTCATCGATACCGGCAGCAATCAGAACGGTTGATGCGGATTAATGAATTACACAGTCGTCTTGCTGGAGCTGTAGACTTAACGGCGATGATCGAAGCCTATTCCGTCTGGCTTACACCGGCTTTAAATCATGAACTTATCGCTTATAACGACAGGGAAAAAGGGCATGTGCATATGTTCTGCTCCAGCCACGGACCTGATCGTCGTCTGCGCATGCATGAAGCGCAAAAGGCTTTGAGCTGTTTTTCGGAAATTGAAGACTCCGCCTGCTTTACAAACAATGGATTTTTTGTCCGCACCTGGCAGGTGGAAATGAATAACAGTGATGGATTTCTCCTGCTTATGAGACCGGATAAGGAGTTTGCCCCGGAAGAAGCAAAAATGGTGGACGATTCCCTGGATATCTTGAGTGATTCTCTGTTTCGGGCCATCGGCTATGAGGACCTTTTCATCCAGGCCAGACATGATGCGCTGACCGGTCTTGCCAACCGCCGGGTTTTTGAAGAACGCCTTGTCCCGATGCTTGATAATGCCAGCCGTCACGGGCATCCTTTGAGCCTTGCAAGTATGGATCTTGATAATTTCAAACAGGTTAATGATGCTCTTGGACATGCTAAAGGCGACGAAGCCTTAAAAGCCGTAGCCCGAGCCTTATCCAAGAAGGTGAGGAGCAGCGACCTCCTGGTTCGCATGGGAGGCGATGAATTCATGCTGGCATTGCCGGATACCGAAATACAGGCAGCCCAATTGCTTGCCAATCGTCTCTGTGAAACGGTGGAAAACCTGAATATTCAGGTTCCCGGGGGAGGCAAACTCGGTATAAGCATCGGGCTTGTCCAGTGGAACAAGGATTTCAGCAGCGAAGAATGGCTGCAGCGCACGGATGAAGCGTTATATCAGGCCAAGGCTGCCGGCCGGTCAAGAGTCTGCCTCGGATAAGCCGTATTAATCATACAATGCGGTAGTTGTTTTGCTGTGCTTCTCCTCCTCAACCAGGGTGTTGTTTCGAAGGGCCCCCGCTGCTTCTGCAACACTCTGGTTGCGGATTTTTTTATTTTCATTACTATATCACTGATGTTGATGCATGATTTGATTTTTTGCGGCAGTGATCCTCTCCCGTTCCCGAGATTCAGGGTTCATTTACAAAAGACATCTTTCGCTCTATGGTTAATTACTGAGGCGAGTCCTCAACCCCGAATTTTTCATGAACAGTTTTGAATAATTCTGGCTCATTTGAAACAGAGGAGACCGGGAAAGATGGAACCAATCAGGATCAAGACCATAAATAAAATAGCCCAGGAAGGCCTGGTCCTTTTTGGCGATGCCTACAGCGTGGGTCCGGATCAGGAAGACCCGCAGGGCATAATTGTCCGCAGTTCGCAACTGGATACTGATGTCTATCCGAACCTGCTGGCGGTTGCCAGGGCCGGCGCCGGGGTAAACAATATTACCGTTGATAAGGCAACGGCCAAGGGGATTTGTGTTTTTAATACTCCGGGGGCCAATGCCAATGCAGTTGCCGAACTTGTTTTTATCATGCTGGGGATTGAAGCAAGAAACATTCGGCAGGGGGTTGATTTCTGCCGCAGTCTCTCAGATTTGTCCGATGAAAAAATAACAAAGGAAGTTGAAAAGAAAAAAGCCGCCTTCCGCGGTTTTGAACTTGCCGGGAAAACTCTCGGCGTCCTCGGGCTCGGTAAGATCGGCGTCAGGGTGGCAAACGGCGGCGCTCTGCGGGGCATGAAGGTTATCGGCTTCGACCCCTCTCCGGCAATCGAAAACATTCATCAATTATCTCCGGAAGTGGTGATTTCACGCTCCATTGATGAAGTGATCAGCAACGCAAACATTCTGAGCATCCATGTGCCGCTTTCGGACAAAACGTCCCGATTGGTAAATGGGGAACTTATCAGTCGTTTGCCGGACGACGCGACCATCGTTAACTATGCCCGGGCACCCATTGTCGATGAAGATGCGGTGCTTGCGGCCCTTGATTCAGGGAAATTGAGCGGCTATCTGACGGATTTTCCAACCAGCAAAAGTCTTAATCATCCGAAGGTTCTGGTCTCGCCTCACCTGGGAGCAAGTACGGAAGAATCCGAAGAGCAATGCGCCTGCATGGCGGTAAGTGAAATAAAATCATACTTCGAATACGGCACCGTGATCCACAGTGTCAATTTTCCGACAGTCGAATCCATCCCCTCCGGGAATGTTCATACGCGGTTGATCATGATTAATCGGGATATACCGGGAATGATCGGTTTTGCATCACACACCATCGGCTCACACGGGATCAATATCAACAGTTATCTCAACTCGAGCAATGGGGCAATCGGCTATAATATCATTGATCTGGAGCAGGCTATTTCAAAAGATCAGCTGGCGGCCATTGATGCCAATCCGGATGTCATCCGCACCCGGACAATTGTCTACAGGAAAAGCTGATACCAGCGGTTTCAGGTATCAGAATCGGTTTTTTTGGGATACATCGTATCGTAAAATTCCGGATATAATTCCTGCGCACAGTCCGGGCAGATGCTGTGACTGAATTCCGCTTCCGAATGGTCGCGGACATACGTTTCAATCTGGTTCCAATACCCTTTATCGTCGCGGATTTTCTTACATGATGCGCAGATGGGCAGGAAGCCGCTTAAGGTTTTCACCTTGTCAAGGGCTTGCCGAAGAGCTTTGGTGCGTTCTGCCACCTTTCCTTCAAGCTGGTCCATGTTGCGGCGCAACTCTTTGGACATGGTATTGAAGGCGGTTGTCATCTCCTGAAGCTCTTTGCCGTCTGGAAGGGGGATTTCTTCGCCAAGCGGGGTTTCTTTATTGGCGATTTTGAGAGCCTTATCTTTTATGCGCAGAATCGGTTTGATGATCTGTTTTTTATTTATCTGAATGATCAGGAAATACAGCAGGAAAAGAACCCCGAGAAGTATTGCGCCGAGTTGGATAGTAATCTTATTGGCATTTGCGTAGGCACGATCCAGGGGTATCCTGATTGATACCGCGGAAACCACTTCGTCAAGTTCCCGGTTGAAACTTCTTTCCGGACCGTAATATTTGACCAGGTCGGCCGGGGCCTGATCAGGAGTGGTGTGACATCTGAGGCAGGATTGCTCCATGGATTCGCCGCGGCGTAACACTACAAAGAAGGGGACCTCATCGATTATCCGGATGCTTGTCTGGTTTGTAAGCTCGGGCTTGCTGTTAAGTTCGGAGATAAAGGCTTTTTCAAATGCGTCCGCCTCATTTAAGGGGCTTCGAGCGTTGATGGCGCATTCCTTATAGTAATATTCTTCGGTGGAGATCGGTTCGAATAATTTGGTTATCTGTCTGATTGCATAGGTGGAGGACATCCATGCAGGTTCAAAATATTCAGCAGGCCTGAAAGGATCGGAAAACTCAAAAAGCTTTGGCTTTAATTCATGGGAATAAAAGGAGTGGATTGCAAGATTGTGGTTGAGAATTATCATTGCCTTTGATTCGGCCTCGATCAGGGCCTGGTGGCGCATATGATAATTCACCAGGAGAATAATAATAATTCCCGCGGCAAAAAAAAGGCTGCTTATGGTGATGGAAAATCGTGTGCTTATTGACATGAGATTACTATATTGGCAGTTAATTTTGGGCTGCGATGTTTAGAAAAATCCCTTTATTATGGGCAATATTGATTTCGTGTTTAAAGGGAATTGTCTCACAGGGTAGGCCTGATTACAATAATAACTGTCAACTTTTTTACCGTGGTTTCATGAAAAAGCAGTCAGGCCTTTATCCGGATCGAAAGAGATGGCGGGTTATTGTTTTATCTTCTGTTTTTTGAAATCAAATAGGATTTCATTTTCCTTTATAAGCCCGTATTGTTCGCGGGCAACTTTTTCTATGTATGACGGATCGTTGGTGAGCCTGTTGATTTCTTCCTGCAGCCCTTTAATTTCATTCTGCAATCGCGAGTTGTCGACTGTGATATTCTGGAGATCGTTTTGCAGGCGGGTATATCTGAGGATCCCAAAGGGGGAAAAAATCACGAAAAGAGCCACAATGATGAGGGCAACAGTGCTTAAAAGCAGCAGCCGTTTTTTTTCTGTTTTTGTTAGGTTTTGTGCCATGGCCTGTTTTTCGATCAATCTTTTTTGTACAGAAGCATTTCATAGCATGGATGTTTATTCGTCGCAATCTGTTATGTGAACAAAGAGGTCATATTCCGTAGCTCAACAAGTGGAAACGGATTATAACTACTCCGATGGCAATAGTATATCCCAAAACAATATATCTTGTCAGTGCCTGCCTGGTGGGCTTAAGAACCCGCCACGATGGCTGCGCAAATGATAATGCCGCCTGCCTTGCGGCGTTGTCCGGAAGTTACTGGGTGCCGGTTTGCCCGGAACAGCTGGGCGGGCTCTCCACGCCCCGGGTTGCGGCTGACCTTGCCGGCGGCAATGGGCATGATGTGCTGGCGGGCAAGGCAAGAGTTGTTACCCGGCAGGGAGATGATGTCACAAAAGCTTTTGTGACGGGTGCCCAGCAGGTTCTGAAAATTGCTCAGATGCTCGCCGTTTCAGGGGTTTTTTTTAAAGCCCGAAGTCCTTCCTGTGGTGTTTCAACAAATATCGGAGTGACTGCCGCATTGCTGGAGAAAAACGGTTTTTCAGTCAGAGAGTTCTGATCAGGAGCGGGGTATGAAAGAATCTATTTCTCTGCCGAATCCACTATTATCGACAAAATAGCATTCCACATGGTTGCCGCGGACAAGCCTGACAATGGCATTTTTCTGGACTTTATTATGGGTTGGTTTTTCAAGGGTGAAATCGATCTTGAGTTTATCCCCTCGTTGAACGGTGGTAAACGACGTAGTGTTGAAGGTGATGCTTTTCTTGGTCACATGAATATTCTGTATTTTCCCTCTGGCATAATTCCTGGTTAAATTAACAAACTCACCGTTAAGACTGGTAAGCTGCTGTCTGAGCCTGACAAAATCAAGTTTTATGAAAAATTCTTTCTTGCAGCTGCATTTTACCTTGATTGTCCCCTGAATATTTTTGAACCGGGTGACGGAAGTAGTCCTGAATTTATCGCAGAAAGGGCAGGTAATCACCGTTGAAGCCGGGCTTTCGACAAAAATTCTGATTATTTTTTTATCTTCTTCCACGGACCTTTACCGGAGAATGGATTGTCTGGTCCTGCCAACCATTGTCAATTGAGCAGTTGGTTTTAAAAAGAAAGAAACCGGAGTCATTTTATCCGGAGCACCTTGAGGACAAGAATCCCTATCTCATAGAGTAAATATAACGGGCCGCCCATGAGCAGCATGTTCACCACATCAGGAGTCGGTGTGAGAAGCGCGGCAACGATACAGATTGCCAGCACCGCATACCGTCTGTTTTTTTCAAAGACCTGGCGCGGACACAGGCCGGTTTTGGCGCTGAATATCATGAAAACCGGCAGTTGGAAAATGATCCCGAAGGCAAGGATGAACATCGTCACAAAGGTTACGAATTTTTCCACCGAGATAATTGGTTTCAGCTGGGTTGACTGGAAACCGAGGAGGAATTTCACCCCAAAGGGCAAGGTGATGAAATAGCAGAAGCTTGCGCCGCTGTAAAACAACAGGCAGGTGAAAATTATAAACCAGTTCCGGGTGCCGTTACTGAGCCCGAAGGGTTTTGCCAGGGCTTTCCAGAAGCAGTAAAGGGTAAATGGCATTACAACAAAAAGGGTCACGAAAAATGCAAGTTTCGCCTGGGACAGAAAAGGTTCTGCCACCGAGAAAAAGGCAAGTTGCTGATTGAGGTGGCCCTGCAGATTATGAAGGAGAACCGGGGAGATAAGGTAGAAGCCGATGCTGCCGCAGAGTATCAGGATACCCAGGGCGAGGATGGACTTTCGTAATTCATTAACAAAACTCAGTATCCGTTGGTGGGCTTCCAAGTTCTTAACCTGATGGCGCTATGATGGATTTATCTGGCCGTGCCCTTCTGACCATTTTTTTGCTTCATTGATCCTGCCCAAGAAGGGCACGGCGATCAGTTACAGAAGATTTTCCCTGATAAAATCAACGGCGTTTCTGAAAAGTACCACTCCCTGGCCTTCCTCGGGGAGGTCCTCCCGTGTCCAGCGCGGATGATTGGTCCGGTGCAGAAAGGCTTCCGGGTGCGGCATGAGTCCGAAAAGTCTGCCGCTGGGGTCACAGATGCCGGCAATTGAATCCGGAGAACCGTTAGGATTCAAGGGATAGCTCATGGTCGGCTGGTTAGTTTCAGGGTCGGCATAACGCAGTGCAATAAGCCCTTTATCCTGGATTCTTTTCAGGGTGTCGGCATCCCTGGTGACGAATTTTCCTTCGCCGTGCCGGATTGGGTAATAAAGTTTTTTCAGCCCTTTAGTGAAAATACAGGGAGAATTTTCATTCACCTGCAAGGTCACCCAGCGGTCTTCAAAGCGACCGGAATCGTTATATGTAAGACTCAGCTCCTGATTATCATAGTTGTTGTCAAAGCCGGGCAGCAGGCCGGTTTTGACCATGAGCTGGAAACCGTTGCAGACCCCGATGATCAGCTTGCCGTCTTTGATAAAGCGGACGAGTTGGTCCTGGAGTTTTTCTCCGGTTTTCAGGACCTTTGCGTACTTTAAGCGATGGGCGCCGGCTTTTCCTGCGCCGAGATCGTCGCCATCCAGAAAACCGCCCGGCAGATTAAGGAAATGGTAGTCATCAAGGGAATATTCCCCGTGGATAAGTTCGCTCATGTGAACGATATCGACCTGGTCGGCGCCTCCGAGTTTGCAGGCATGAGCCATTTCGACCTCGCAGTTGGTGCCGTAGCCGGTAATAACGATGGCCTTTACTTTGTTACTCATAACCGGATTTCTCCATCAACAATTTCATTTATTGGATAATGTCTTTTTGTCATGGCCGTAAATTTCACGCTCCAGGCGGTTGAAAAAGATATCCATGAATTCATGCCGTTCTGTCGCCAGTTTTCTGCCGATGGGAGTCAGCATGCGATCTTTGATTTTACACATCTTGACCTTGAACTCCCTGTATGCCGTATCCTCAACCGAATACGCCCGGGTGCCCTCGATACTGCTGTTATGGTTGTGCAATCGCGCGCCTACCTGACCTGCAAAAAGAAACGCCCTGCCAATGCCGATTGCGCCGATGGAATCCAGTTTGTCGGCGTCAAAAATAATTTTCGCCTCAAGGGATTCAGGAATATTTTCCCCCCGGTACCGGTGTGTAGTGATACAGTGGAGGATGGCGTCGATTGTCTCTTCTGGAAAATTGAAATCCTCAAGTATTTTCGTTGCCATTTCAGCGCCCTTTTCAGCATGGCACGTTTTGCCGCGGTTTGCTGTTTCATGGATTCTGCCGATATCGTGAAGAAGCGCTGCGGCGCTTAAGACGTCCATCCTGGCGCCCATTTTCCGGCCGATAAACAGGGCGACCCGGTGGACACGTTCGGTATGATCCGGACCGTGGCATCCACCCTTGCCATCGCAATATTCCTCTGAGATTTTCATGAGCCTTTCGGTCATTTCCGGGCCCAGAGGATAGGCCTCTGCCGTTGTGCTTTTTTGCTGCGGATCAGGGATAGACGCAATGAAACCCGGTTTATCATTCTCCAAGGAGTTCATTGTACAACCAGTGTATTCCTGCTTTGAGCAATTCTGCATCGTCATCTCTGTCGAATGTCACTGGACCAAGCTTGACGCCGGTTTCAGGATGTCCTGCCCAAATCCTGAATCCTTCGAGATTGTATAAAGCAAGCATGAAAGAATCAATCTGCTTTTTGTCGAGGGTGATGGTTTTGGCTTTTTTATCAAGAAGGATAGTGAGCACGAGATCATTAAAAGCATTGTAGGAGATCAATCCCTGTTCTTCGTTCCATTGGTCCACGGTCTGTTGCTCCGGCTGGGTAAAGCCTTTGCAATGCGGCTCGGTGAGCAACACATGAAAACTATGACTCACCCGGTCCGGGGTTTGAAAGGCGGCACGGCCCAGAGGATAGGTGCGGCAGGCGCCGGGGCGATCCTGGTAAACGCTGCAGCCGTCCGGTCCGACAAAGGGACAGCTGCCACGGCCGTCGTCAACCATGCCAAGGTAAATCTGTGGAAACGGCGATTCCGGGTTTTGCTCGACCAGGCAATACCGGTCAAGGAATTGCTCGGATGTGAGCCCGAGATTATTTTTGAGCCGTAAAACGTCATACGGGGTAAGCGCCAGCTCAAGCTCCCTGCAGCACTCGGTAAAACAAGGGACCCCTGCATGGCAGCGGAATTTGAACGCCGTGCCCTCCTCCAGACTGTGGACATGTTCGGGAATGATATCTTGAAGCATGGCAGGACTTACGCCTCCTTGTCCTTACGCCAGAGATAAAGCAGCGGGCTGGCAATAAATATCGAGGAATAGGTGCCCACCAGGATGCCGATCAGCAGGGCGAAGGAGAAATCGTGGATGACCTTGCCGCCGAAGAAATAGAGGGCGATCAAAGCCAGCGACGTAGTCAACGAAGCTATAATCGTCCGCCCGAGAACATCGTTGACGCTGCCGTTGATGATCCGCACAAGATCAAGGCCGCCGGATTTTTTGAGATTTTCTCTGATTCTGTCGAAAACAACCACCGTGTCGTTCAGGGAGTAACCGGCAAGGGTCAAAAGAGCGGTGACCATCAACAGGGTTATCTCGATATCCAGAATCCAGCAGATTCCCAGGACCACAAGGACATCGTGGAAGGTTGCCACTGCCGCGGCAAATCCGAAACGCAGGTCGAAGCGCAGCGCAAGATAGCAGATAACGCCGAACAGGGAAATGGCGATGGCCTGGAGCGCCTTATTCCTGAGTGTATCACTCACCGATGAGCCGATTTCCGACTGGCTTTCAAGTTCGAATTTTTTGTCGGCAAGATTTTCATTCAGGATTGTATTGGTCTGATCGGTGAGCTGGCCGACAACATCTTCTGATTTTTTGATTTTTACAATGAGCTGGTTCTCGTTTTCAACCAGCTGCAGATCTGCGTCCAGATTGTTTTGGGTAAAGGCGGTGCGCACCTCTTTTAATGAGAATGGTTGAGCTGCCTTATACTGCAGCAAGGTGCCGCCGGCGAAATCAACACCGAGATTCGCCTGCCCCCGCAGGATCTGTACAAAAGCGAGGAGGCCGACAAGTACCAATACTCCCGAGATGCAGAAGGTTATTTTCCGGATGCTCATGTAGTCAAGGTTGGGCCTTTTGATGAATTGGTAGAAATTGAGGGGTTTGAGTTTTTTCATGCTGTGCAGGGTGTCGTACACAATCCTGGTGGCGAATAATGTGGTGAACAGGTTGAAAATGACGCCCAGGCTCAAGGTTACTGCAAAACCCTTGATCGGCCCGGTGCCGAAGAGAAACAGCGCTAAAGAGGTGATCAGGGTGGTCACCTGGGAGTCGATGATTGTCGACAGGGCATTGTCGTAACCGCCTTCAACCCCGGATTTGACGGATTTTCCCAGGGCGAATTCCTCCCGCATTCGTTCAAAGATCAGAACGTTGGAATCAACCGCCATGCCTATGGCGAGGATGATACCGGCAATGCCGGGCAGGGTCAGGGTGGCATTCATCGTGGCAAGGCCTGCAAAAAGCAGCAGGATATTAAAGACCAGCGCCGCATTGGCAATTACCCCGGAAAGCCGGTAATAAAAAACCATGAAAAGCATTACCAGGAGGGTACCCAGCAGACCGGACATCAATCCTTTTTTTATGGAGTCATGGCCAAGGGAGGCGCCCACCGTGAGATTCTGGACAATTTCCACCGGTGCCGGAAGGGCGCCGACGCGCAGGACAATGGCCAGATCGGTGGCGTCTTCAAAGGTGAAACTGCCGGTGATCTGGGCACTGCCGCCGAGAATTTTCTCCTGAATACGCGGCGCTGACCGCACGACATTATCAAGTACAATCGCCAGGCGTTTTTTGACGTTTTTTTCGGTAATCTGGCCGAATACTTTGCCGCCGCGGCCGGTGAGGTCAAGGCTGACATAGGGTTCATTAAAGGTGCCGCCAACTCGTACCTGCGCATCCTTGACCATTTCACCGGTCATCAGGGTCTGGGTCTTGATCAGCATCGGGATGCGTCTTTCGATGAGGGTCTGGCGTTCGATATCCTTCTCAAAATATACCGCGGTGCCTGCAGGTAATTGAGATTGCAGGATCTGGTTGAGTTTACGGGTGTTTTCATTCCATGATTGTTTGGGGTTCCAGGACCATTGGCCGGAAGCCTCGGCCTGACCGATAAGGTTGAAAATGTCCACGCCGCCGGTTTCGTCCACCAGTTTGAATTCGAGCTGGGCGGTCTGGCCGATCAGGGCAAGGGCCCGTTCTGGGTCCTTGACGCCGGGAAGCTGGATGATGATTTCGTTATGTCCCTGCTTGACAATCACCGGTTCGGCAACACCGAACTGGTCAATGCGGTTTCTGATGATTTCAAGGGATTGGTTGACGGCGTTTTTATTAATGAAACTTATTTTTTCTTTATTAAGGGTCAAAATTATGCGCGGGAAGGATCCTTCCTCTGACATGACTTCAATGTCAAGATCGTCGGAAAAATCGCCCTTGACTGTTTCTTCAACGGTGCTCAAGGCGCCGGTGTTCGGCAGGGTGAAAACAACCTTATGGGGGTCCCCGGAATCGGTGCGGACCACGGAAATCTGTTTGTCAAGCAATGCCTCTTTTAAATCCTGGGCCGCGAAATTCAGGGTGTTTGCCGCTGCCTTGTCCAGGTCGACCCGCATTACGAGATGCATGCCGCCCTGGAGGTCCAGGCCAAGCCGTAGCCCTTCAGGCGCCAGGTACTTTTGCCACCAGTCCGGAAGGTTTTTATTAAAAGACGGCATGACGACGGCACCGCAGAAAAGGATAACCGAAATAAGAAAAATTAATTTCCATTTAAGGCTTCTGTTCATCTAGAGACTCCTTAGAGTTTTTATGTATTGCTCGTTTTTTTTCACATGCATGAGCAGATTGCTGATGTTATCGCTGTTTCTGTCAGGGAAACAGCATGTCTTTGTGCCGCGCAAGTATAACCGACATGAGGCAGAAATAAAACCGCAAAACTTTGTTTTATCAGGAAAATAATGCGGTTTTTTGGTTCCGGCCAGGGGCATGTCGGGCTCATGGGAGAAGAAACGAACGGCGCCGGCTTGAAGCACGGGAGATTACCGGAAATGGTCCTTTATGGCAAGCGCCCCCTGCAATGCAGGTGAAAAAAATTGAAATAGCCGGTAATTAATGATTACATGGAACAGGAAGTTCACCTAAAGGGAATAAACGAGCAGATCTGAAGGACTTCGTTTATCCGGAGAGGTTCCCCAGCCCCAAGCGTTGGAGCCATGGGAGTTTCAACCGGCTTGATACCTGGTCAATAACCTCGAGGACAGAAGAAAAACAAAGCTTCTGGTGAAAAAGACCGACCGACATGACAGCAAATGAATCACGTACTCCTTATAAGAATATTATCGGCTGCATATCATCATTGCTCGCCGATCTGTCGAACCAGATAAAAGACCTGGTGGTTTTTTTGCAGAAGGAGACAGAGAACGGTAAGAAGGATTTGCCGTCCCTGCCTGATAAATCCTTGAGAACCGCGATTATCAGCATGCAGTTCAATTTTCTTGAAGCCCTGGCCAATGCTTTGGCGGTTATAGCCCTTGAAGCCAACAGAAAGACCGCGGGCGCCCCTGGAATCAAGGAGCCGCTTTCGCAGATCGAAATCGAGTTCCTTGCGGAAAAGAGAAGTTTTCTCGATAGTAAAACCGCTACCCTGATGACCGCGACAATGCCTCTGGTGCCGGCTATTGACCGGTTGGGCACCATACCTGTGCTTCTCGCCAAAACTTTTGGCATCAGCTTTCAAATTAATAAGATCCATGCCGGCTGGCAGAAGATCGTCAAGCTTAAAAATATGCGCGACAAGCTTACGCATTCCTTTATCGCCGGTGCTTTTTCCCCGGGCAAAGAGCAGCGGACGGACGGCAGAAATTATCTGAACCTATTTATCGCCATCCAGAATCGCCACCTGTTTGAAGGGAGTGAGGCCATCAGGTGGTATATACAGCGGGTCATCATGCTCCTTAAACAGGCATCGGTGAGCGAGCATCAGCAATTGCTCAATATCTTGTCCGCAGCTGATTATTCCCACTGGCTCATTCAGCTGGCTCTCTATAAAAGTTGCGGTATTTCAGACAAGGATTTCAACAGGACATATCAGAACACCTTTGAATCGAAACTGCGGCGCTATGATCGGCTTGATACCCTGAATCTGCTTGAGTTTGTTGTGCTGGATGATCAGGATTATCCGGTCACCAGAGGCATGGGCCGGACGCTCAATATCAGTGAAAAAGGGGTCCTGATGGAGACCTTCATGCCTTTTGCCCTTGGGCAATCCCTGATTGTCGCAGTTGGGTTGAATGAGCAGATAATAAATCTCAAGGGCAGCGTGGTTCGGATACATGATTCAGTGGAAGATGTATATAAGACCGGCATGGAATTCATGGATATTAATCCAGCGGATGAAGCCAGGCTGCATAAATATCTGCAGGATGTACCGTCAATGGATTTCAACTGATTGCGCTTTAATTTGGAGATTCCGGATTTCTGGCTGCGTCATGCTTATCTTTTCAAAACATGCCGGATCTCTGGCGTAATCAGCGACAAATACATCAAACTATCGTCAACCCTCAGGAGGTGTCATGAAAAAAACAGTGATTGTCTTGATGAGTATGGTTTTGTTTTTTTCGGCGCTTAATTTTATCGGGTGTACCTCCATTGATGAACGCCAGGAAATGGGGCATGACCACTGCGCGGAATGAAATTGTAGAGGGCTTCCTCGTAATTTGAGCTTTTCTATGGAAGATGACCAAGGGAGGAGGTAATGGCAAATCTCTGGCGAGACGAATATCGGCTGAATCTCAAGATCATTGATGACCAGCATAAAGGTTTTTTCGAATTAAACGACAGCCTTTCGCAACTTCTTGAAAAGTCGGAACAAGGAAAGGTAAACCTGCCAAAAATTATAAAGGTCATCCTGGAATTTCGTGCCTACGCCCTCTACCATTTCCATACGGAAGAAAAGCTGATGCTTGCCAACAGTTATCCGGGATTTTTTGATCACATCAACCAGCATAATGAATATGTGCGAAAGATTCTGGATATGGAGGAGGACATATTCAAGACCTATCACGAAATTAACATTAATTACCTTGATCCGAAAATACTGGCCGATAAAGCCAGGGGGATCAATGAGTATATCGTCAACTGGTATGTCAAGCATATCATGCAGGCTGACAAGCAATATGCCGACCATATGTCAAAAAAAATGGCCCGGAAGAAGTAATGTATTTTTTTTGAGGAACGCTGCGGCTTAATTGTGCTTTTATTTTGTGTAATACTGGGCTAATAGTAAAGATTACTTTTTGAATAATAATATTTTTGAGGCTATTTGATGGACAAGAAAAGTAATTGCTGGGAGTTTAAAAAATGCGGTCGTGAATCGGGAGGAGCAAAAGCCTCCGAGCTGGGCGTCTGCGCCGCTGCGACTGAAAAGAGACTTGATGGCGTTCACGGCGGCATCAACGCCGGGCGGGCATGCTGGGTTGTTGCAGGTACCTTTTGCGGTGGCAAGGTTCAGGGTTTATTTGCCAGGAAATATGACACCTGCAAGGAATGTGATTTTTATAAACTGGTTATCAAGGAAAATTTCGATAGTTTTGAAGTAACCCTTTCGTTGATGAATAAACTCCGAAAAAAAAAGAAATAATCGTTAAACCTGGTCGCTTGATTAAACTTAGAATCCTTTAATCTTCGTCAATTATGTCAATATCCGGATAATGTTCAGTAACGCATTCCGGACAGATCCCGTGGGAAAAATCCATCTGCGAATGTTCTCTCAAATAGACCTCAACCTGCTTCCAGAATCCTTGATCATCCCTGATTTTTTTACAGTAAGAGCAGATGGGCAGGATTTCCCGTAAGGTGTGTACTTCATCAAGGGCCGAATGCAATTCGCTGGTCCGCTCTTTGACTAATTCTTCAAGGTCCAGGCGATAGGATTCAAGCTGTCTTTCCGTTTGTTTGCGGGCGCGGATATCGCGAAGAATAGCCCCGATATAGAACTCTTCAGCCTTTAAAGGCACAATAAAGCCTCGGGCTTCTATGGCAATAAAGTGGGCGTTTTTGTGAAGCAGGCGGATATCCCTGGGAGCCACATCTTTTCCTGATAATGCCTGGCCCATATCTTCTTTGATTATTTCCTGGTCATCCGGGTGGATGAGGTCCAGGGCAGGTATGTTTTTGATTTCCTCAGGAGAGTACCCGAGAATTCTTTCGGTTGCCGGGTTAGCATAAACGATTCGCCCCTGGGAATCGTTGAGATGGATCATGTCGCTGGTGGTTTCGGTGATTGCGCGGAAGTATGTATCATTCATGGCCAGAGCTGCAGATCTGTGGATGCATGCGGTTTTGGCGGGTCGTTTGTCCATGGTGAAATCTCTGTGTTGGGAAGGATAAATAGGAAAATACTATAAGTGTTGTATAGAGGATTTTACAAGGCCTGTCTACCAGATAGTTCAGAAAAGATGAGCCGACTGTTTTTTTTCAAAATCGCATAATGCGTATTTGACAGGGGTTCGGGAATTATCTAGTCTGAGAGAAAGGGATGCAGCGGTTTATATATTTCATCATGAAACCGTGAGGGACGGGATGATCAATCCGCGAAGAATCAAGAAGATAATCAAAAGCAAGCCGACCCTGGAAGGGGCCGGGGTGCACCTGAAAAGGGTGTTCGGATTCAACCAGGAGGCCTTGTTTGATCCTTTCCTTTTGTTGGACGATTTCCGGTCGGATAATCCAGCCCATTTTGTCAAGGGTTTCCCGTGGCACCCGCATCGGGGCATCGAGACCATAACCTATGTGCTTAAAGGGGATGTGGAACACGGCGACAGTATGGGAAATGAGGGGATAATTTCTTCAGGGGATGTTCAGTGGATGACTGCAGGAAGCGGTATCATCCATCAGGAAATGCCCAAAGGAGATCCCGAGGGGCGTATGTATGGGTTCCAGCTCTGGGCCAATCTGCCGCGCAAGCAAAAGATGATGGGGCCGCGCTACCGGGATGTGAAGGCGGCAACGATTCCCGAGGTCACACTCGCTAACGGCACAAAGATAAGGGTGATCAGCGGCAGAGTCGGTGATACGGTGGGTCCTGTACAGGACATTGTTATTGATCCTGAGTATCTTGATATTACCGTTCCACCTCGTGCGGTTTATGAACATCCCACCAAGAAGGGCCACACGGTTTTTGCCTACGTGATCGGTGGGAATGGGGTTTTCTGTCAGGATAAGGAGTCGTTCACCTATGCAATACAAGGTGGGAAAGGTTTTGATATGCAAAGTAAGCCTTTTGTGGAAAATGAGTCCCTTGTCCTGTTTGATGATGGTGATGCGGTGATTGTCTCAACCGGAGATCAGGAAGTGCGTTTCCTGCTTATATCCGGGAAACCCATAGGCGAGCCGGTTGCCTGGCGCGGTCCTATTGTGATGAACACCCGGGAAGAGCTTGAAATTGCTTTTGACGAATACCAGAAGGGTACATTCATTAAACAGGAAGGCTCTTAGCATCAAAAGATATCCTTTATTTTGATTAAGTTGTGAATAATTACTAACCCGGGGCATAACAATGTTTTTACGATTTTTAGCTGTGACGCTTTGTTCGTCGGTTTTCTTTTTTGCCAGCTGTACGGCAAGTTTCGTGGTGGGGGTAAATATTCTAACCAGCATGGATGAATGCGATATCGCTGCAGGAGATGCCCCCCCGGATTTTTTTACGGTGCTCGCCCAATCTCCTTATGAAAAATTGCCCTTGAGGGTGACTTTTGCTGATATGGAGACGTTTAAGGAAATGAAGGAGCATTACAGCTTTTTGCTTGCTGAACCGGAGGGAGAATTAGTGTATTCCGATTTGTTGAGGGTGGAATTTTCTGCAGAAAATATATCTCCTGAAGAGCAGATGATCACCCTGAATTATTTTGGCGACGATTTCAGTGCGGTGATGAAATACCGGGCAACGGATAAGCAGGTGATACCGGTTTATTCAAAATTGTTTCAACCCAGTAACATCTTAATCGCCTTGCCACTTGCCTTTGGAATTGCTTATTCCATGCGTTTTTTCGGAAAATCTATTAAACGGAAAACCGAGGAAACGCCTGGTGACGGCCAGTAGTTGTGTCGGACTCGCAGATGTGAGAGTGTCGAGACTTCGAGGTAAGCGAGCTCTGCCAGACTTTAGAAAGCACACGTCGGAAGCGTATTCCGCTCCCTGTTCAGAAATAAAAAATACCCGCAATCGCACCGGTCATCATCGTTGCCAGGGTGCCGGAGATGATCGACCTGATTCCCAGGGAGACTACTTCGTTTTTACGTTCCGGCGCCATTGAGCCCAGGCCGCCGATCATAATCCCCAGGCTTCCCAGATTGGCAAACCCGCACATGGCGTAGGTCATGATCATCATGCTTCGCGGGCTTAAGGTGTTTTCCGGGAGTCTGGCGAGCTCCAGATAAGCGAGAAGTTCGTTCATGACGGTCTTGGTGCCCATGAGGACTCCTGCGATTTTTGCCTCGGCCCAGGGGATTCCCATGAGCCAGACCACCGGCGCCATGATCAGCCCGACCATGCGCTGCAGGGTGATGGGTTTCCCTGCCAGATCCGGCGCCAGGCCGAGAATTATATTTGCCAGGTGCACCAGGGCCACCAGAACGATGAGCATGGCGGTTATATTGATCAGGAAATGAAGGCCGTCGGCAGTCCCCTTGGTAACTGCATCCATGGAGCTGGTGGCATTCTGCGCCGGCACCACATCTCCCGCGGTCAGGGTATTTGTTTCGGGGATCATGATTCGTGCAACGGTAAGCGCTGCAGGCGCGCTGATAATCGACGCCACCAGGATATGCCCCATGGCGCCGGGGATCACCTTATCCAGAATGCTTGCGTAAAGCACCATGACGGTGCCGGCGATGGTCGCCATGCCGCAGGTCATCACCGCAAAGAGTTCGCTTCTGGTCAGTTTACTGAGATAGGGACGGATGAAAAGGGGGGCTTCGATCATCCCCACAAAGATGTTGGCGGCAGCCCCAACGCCCAAAGCGCCGCCTATCGAGAGGGTTTTCTGCAGCGTCCAGGAAAAGCCTTTGACGATCATCGGCATGATTCGCCAGTAGAAAAGCAGGGAAGACAGGGCGCTGACCACAAGGATTAAAGGCAGGGCGCGGAAGGCGAGGATGAAACTTGCGCCGGGAAAATTTTCAGCAAAAGGCAGATCTCCGCCGCCAAGATAGCCGAAGACAAAGGAGGTGCCGGCATCCGTTGCGGTCTGCAAGGCGGAAACGCCTTGATTGAGCAACAGAAAAAAATCCTTGCACCAGGGGAGTTTAAGCAGCAGCAGGGCAAGAAGCAGCTGCACGGCAAGCCCTGCACATACGGTCTTGAGCGGCACGGCCTTGCGGTTTTCGCTGATCAGCCATGCAAGGGCGGTGAGGGCCAGCAGGCCAAGAATGCTGTGTAGAATGTTCATCCAGGTCTCCATGGTTGGATAGATAAATCTGAAAGGTAGCATACCCAAGCATTGGAGTGGAAACAACCTAAAAAATCTCACTTGAGAATTCGATCATCAGCCTCCTTGAAGCGCATGGAGCGGTCAGGTGTTTTTTTGAAACAGTCCATTCTCCGGTTGTCATATCCGGCGCTTGGATATATGATGGTCGACATTACGCGAAGATCGCGTCATAGGAATAAATAACCACGGAGTTTTCATGAAAAAAATAAAGAAAGTACTTAGAGACAAAACCAGCCTTGAGCTGGCAGAAGTCATCAGCAGTGCCGCCCTTGATAACAAGGCGGAACAACTCGTAATCCTTGATGTCCGGGGGATTTCATCCTTTGCCGATTATTTTGTGATCATGACCGGACGGTCTACCCGCCATGTGCAGGGGCTCGCTGATGCCGTGGACGGTGCGGCAAGAGACAAGCGGATAAAAAGTGCAAACACCGAGGGCCTGTCTGAAGGGTATTGGGTGCTGTTGGATTACAATGATGTCATTGTCCATATTTTTTATAGCGAGGCCAGGGAGTTCTATGACCTTGAAGGGCTCTGGCACGATGCGCCCAGGGTCGAGCTGGAGTCTGATGCACCAGCTGAGAAGAAAAAGAGAAAGAAATGAACAAAAAAGCACCTTTGCTGCTGGCGATTCTTGACGGCTGGGGATCAGGCGCTGAAATTGCAACCAATGCCGTTTATGTCGCCGACACCCCGAACATGGACAAGTGGTCGGAGGAATTTCCGATGACCACCCTTGTTGCCCATAACGGCGCGGTGGGGCTGCCTGAAGGGCAGATGGGGAATTCCGAGGTCGGACACCTCAATATCGGCGCCGGCCGCATTGTCTACCAGGATTTTACCCGGATAAACAAGGCCATCGATACCGGCGAGTTTTTTGCCAATGAAGTCCTGACCAAGGTTATGGATCATATCTCCAGCTGCAATGAGGCCTTGCATCTTCTCGGTCTGCTGTCAGACGGCGGCGTTCACAGTCATATCAGGCATCTTGTCGCGCTGGTGAGGATGGCAAAGGATAAGGGTATTGAAAAAATCTTCATCCATGCGTTCATGGACGGCCGGGATACGCCTCCTGAAGGCGGCGCGGCTTATATGGAGCAGCTCCAGCAGGCTCTGGCTGAAATCGGCGCAGGCAGAGTGGCAACGGTAACCGGCAGATATTATGCAATGGACCGCGACAAGCGCTGGGATCGTCTACAGATGGCCTGGCAATGTCTGGTGGACGGCCACGGTGTTCAGGCGGATGATCCGGTGCAGGCGGTGCGGGATGCATATGAGCGCGGCGAGACTGATGAATTTATTAAACCGATGGTTATCACGGATACATCCGGCACACCCGTGGCGAGAATCACTGATAACGATGCAGTGATCTTTTTTAATTTCCGGGCTGATCGGGTCAGACAACTCACCCATGCCCTCACCGACAAGGTTTTTGATGAGTTTAGCTGTGCGCACCGCCCGAAACTGGCCGATTGTGTCACCTTTACGCAATATGAAAAGGATTTTGATCTGCCGGTGGCATTCCCGCCGCAGGAACTCAGGCGAATTCTTGGCGAGGAGGTGAGCCGGCAGGGGCTCAGGCAGCTGCGGATTGCCGAAACCGAGAAATACGCCCACGTCACCTATTTTTTCAACGGCGGCATCGAAGAGCCGTTTCCCGGCGAAGACCGGGTGCTCATCCCGTCACCCAAGGAGGTTGCCACCTACGATCTGAAGCCTGAAATGAGCGCCTATCTGGTGACTGAAGAATTGCTGAAGCGGCTGAAAAACGAGGATTACAGCCTGATCATCCTGAATTTTGCCAACGGTGACATGGTGGGCCACTCCGGGAAAATCGCCGCGGCGGTGAAGGCCTGTGAAGCGGTTGATCAATGTCTGGGGAAACTCTATACCGAGATAATCCAGCAAGGCGGCACCATGCTGATCACTTCCGACCACGGTAATGCCGAACTCATGGAAGACCCTGAAACCGGCGAACCTTTTACGGCGCATACCCTGAATCCGGTACCCTTTCTGGTTGTCGGCGAACGTTTGCGGGATTGTACCCTGCGGAATGATGGCACCCTGGTTGATATTGCTCCGACTATCCTTAATATTCTAGAAATTCCGGTGCCGGATGAGATGGGAGGCAGAAATCTCATTGAGTGCTGAGGTGATAGTGCTGAACTGATAGTGCTGAGTGCTGAGTGAGGAGAGAGGGGTGAGGAGGTAGGTGTTAAAAACTCGTCACTATTTACTTGATAGATAATTTAAAAACGAACTTGAGGGAATAGACTCCAAGCATGAAATACATCAGTACCAGAGGAAAAATTGCGCCGGTGTCGTTTACCGAAGCGGTGATGATGGGCCTGGCTACCGACGGTGGCCTGTTGCTTCCCGAATCCATTCCAGCGGTTGACCATGCAACTCTTGAAAGCTGGGGCAGGCTTTCGTATCAGGAACTGGCTTTTGAGGTCTTATCCCTGTTTATCAAGGATATTCCGGCTAATGATCTGCGGGAGCTGATCAATCGTTCATACAGTACCTTCACCCATCCTGAAATCTGCCCGGTGGTGAAAAAGGGCGAAGTATACATCCTTGAACTGTTCCACGGCCCCACCCTGGCTTTCAAGGACGTGGCTTTGCAGTTCCTGGGAAATGTTTTCGAGTATCTGCTCAAAAAAAGTGGCGGCAGGATGAATATCCTGGGTGCAACGTCCGGGGACACCGGCAGTGCGGCAATCTATGGAGTGCGCGGCAAGGACCGGATAAATATTTTCATCCTCCACCCCCATAAACGAGTCAGCGCCATCCAGGAACTGCAGATGACCACGGTTACCGACCCCAATGTTTACAACATTGCGATCCGCGGTACCTTTGATGACGGACAATCCATTGTAAAGAGCATTTTTAATGATATCGCCTTTAAAGACGCCTACCAACTGGGGGCGGTGAATTCCATCAACTGGGCGCGGATTGTCGCCCAGGTCGTCTATTATGTCTTTGCCTATCTGCGGGTTTCTAAAGAAACCGGCGCAAAGGCTGTTGATTTTTCAGTGCCCACCGGAAATTTCGGTGACATCTTTGCAGGCTTTGTGGCCGGGCGCCTCATGCCGGGCAAAGTTCGACGGCTGATTCTTGCCACCAATGAAAATGACCTGCTCTCCCGCTTCATAGATCAAGGCGAATATTCACTGGGTAAGGTTGTTCAGACCTCCAGTCCGTCCATGGATATTCAGGTGGCAAGTAATTTTGAGCGCTACCTCTATTATCTGAACAGCGAGGATGCCGACAAAACCCGTGAGGATATGGAAAATTTTGCCAAAACCGGCAAGCTTGCCTTTTCCTCCGAACTCAAGCAACAGGTGCAAAAGGATTTTCTATCAAAGCGGGTTGACGAAAACCAGACTATTGCAACGATCAATGAGTTTTACGCCGCCCACGGCTATGTTCTTGATCCGCACACCGCAGTGGGCGTCAATGCCGGCCATATGTACGTTGAGGCGGATGTCCCGATGGTCTGTCTTTCAACCGCCCATCCGGCAAAATTCGGCGAGGCCGTGCACCGGGCAATCGGTCGGGATCCGGTTATGCCGGCAAGTCTTGCGGGCCTTGCCGACCGGAAGAGCCGCTGCGAGGTGCTTGAGGCGGATGTTGAGGTTATAAAGGCGTTTGTTCAAGAAAATGCTTTATAGTTGGTGGTTTTAATCCTAACTTGAACCAAAACCATGAATACTGAAGAACGGGTACAATGTCTTAAAAACATCGATTTGTTTTCGTCATTTACCGATGCCGAATTAAAGGGTTTTGCGAAGAACATTTCAGAGGTGCAGTGCGCGCCCGGCGATATACTCTTTCAGGAAGGCGACCCTGGAAATGAGATGTACATCCTCTTGGAGGGAGAGCTTAAAGTCTTCAAGGAAAGCAGGGAGATTACGATTATCTCGCCCATGGATTATGTCGGGGAGATGTCGCTTATCGAGGATAAACCCCGCTCCGCAACCGTACAGGCTGACGAGCCCTGCCTTTTGTTGAAAATTGCCTCCGAACAGTTTCAGTACGTGGTGCGCCAGCACAGTTCCATGCTGACGATGATGAAGGCTCTGAGTCAGAGGATCAGGCGGGATACGGAAATTATCGCCGGTGAGTTTGAAAAGGCGAATATCATGATCCATGATATGAAAAACATCCTTTCGCCTTTTGTGGTCCTTGATTCCATCAGGAAAAAAGTTACTGACACAACGGTGCAGACCTATCTTGGTCATTTGCAGGATGCCAGAAGAAATCTTCTGTTCATGATGGAAGAAGCGTTGGCCAACGCCAAACGGCTTCATAAACCATCACCGGTTACCACCGGCGCCCTCCATACCCTTATTGAAGAACTTCAGGCATCATATTTTTCGATTCATCCTGAAATCCGTGATAAAACGGTTGTGGTCACTGTTAAAGATATATTGCCGTTGCTAGCCTTTTGCAAGCTGGAAATTCAACGGGTCATAACCAATATTGTCTTGAATGCCGCCCAGGCCAGCAAGCCTGGAGACCAGATCGAAATAATCCTGGATTCGGACGGGAAAAGCGCTATTGTCCGTGTTCAAGATCACGGCACAGGCATTCCTGCAGGGCTTGGGAAACGGATTTTTGAGTCGCATTTTTCAACAAAATCATCCGGCGCCGGATTCGGTCTTGCATCCTGTAAGCAGATCATCGAAAAAAAGCATGGCGGCACAATTTCCTATACTTCCACACCGGGCAAAGGCACAATCTTTACCCTTACGCTGCCCTTATCTCCTGAATAAAAAGTTTGATTTTTGTTTTTTCGCTCCTGATAACCTGTGGAACCCTGTGAACAGCCTATGGAAAATGATCAATTCATAACACAGGTTGATCAAGCCCTGGTCTTTCTCAAGGAGAGATTAACGGGCCTGCCTGAAATTATTCTTGTTCTGGGAACCGGCCTTGGAAGTTTCGGAGAAGTAATTGAAGCCAAGCAGGTTATTCCCTATGAAGATATTCCGCATTTTCCCCGGTCCACCGTTGCCACCCATGCAGGCAATCTCGTCTGCGGGACTCTTTGCGGCAAAAATATCGCAGTTCTGCAGGGGAGATTTCATTTTTACGAAGGATACAGCACCCGGCGGTTGACTCTGCCGGTACGGGTATTGGCATTGCTGGGCGCCAGGATTTTTATTGCCACCAATGTCGCAGGCGGCCTGGATCTGACCTTAAAGCCCGGATCAATGATGATTATCAGGGACCATCTCAATTTTATCCCGGATAATCCATTGCGGGGGCCCAATGTTGAGGCCTGGGGCCCGCGTTTCCCTGATATGTCGGAAGTGTATGACCAGGGGTTGATTGACGCTGCTTTGCGGTGTGCGGAGAAGATTGGTCTTAAACATGTGATGACCGGTATTTATGTGGCAATTCCCGGGCCCAGCCTTGAAACCCCTGCCGAAACAAGGTGGCTCAAAAATTGCGGCGCTGATGCAGTGGGCATGTCAACCGTGCCGGAGGTAATCGTTGCCAGACATGCAGGACTGAAAATCCTGGGGATTTCACTGATCGCCAACGTCAATGATCCTGACGATTTCAAACCCATCCTTTTTGAAGAGGTTATTGCCCAGGCAAAAAAAGCGGAAAGGGATTTTCTGCAATTAGTCGTTGAAGTGTTAAAAGAGATTTGATGCCGGTTTCCTGAATCTGCTACCCTCGAGGTTTGTGAGAAAAGCGGGTTAGCCCGAAGTTTTGCGCTTATCTTTCGCGGGGAGCTTGAATGATCATGTTCTGAAGCCGGTTTCAGGATGTTCTTTACCGGATTAACAGGAGTTGACATCGGGCCAGGGCGGTGATAACTTGTTTTAGGTATTTCACTTCCACTGAATTTTTTTTATGAACCGCTGAAAAGCGATTTCTTTTCACTTATCTCTTCCATAACTCGTCCATCGGTTTCCCATGCACTATCTTCTTGACTGGAGAATGGTTCTCGACATCCTCCTCATCACCCTGCTTATTTATTCCATCTTTCGGACCCTGCGGGCCACGGGCACCTGGAAAATCGCTGTCGGGCTGACATTCACCGCCTGTGTGGCTGTCGTGGCGCGTCTTCTTGATCTACAGGGACTTGAATGGTTTTTTTCCAATTTCAGCCAGATTGCCCTGCTTGCCCTGCTCATTATTTTTCAACCGGAAATCCGGCGGATTCTTGAGCGGTCTTTTTCCATGGGGATTTCCCGCGGCGCAGAAGCGGAACAGATTCCGGAAATCGTCGACCAGGCCCTGTTTGATCTTGCTGAAAAAAAATGGGGCGGACTTGTCGTATTCCATGGAGAAGTACCCTTGCAGCAATGGATCACCGAAGGTACCCGGATCGATGCGCTTCCCAGCGTTCCTGCCCTGTTGAGTCTCTTTGACCCGAACTCACCGGGGCACGACGGCGCAATTCTGTTTGAAGGCAACCGCATTAACCGTTTCGGTGTTCATCTGCCGTTGTCAGGGAGTAATCGGCTCTCCAATGAGTACGGCACCCGGCATCATGCAGCCCTTGGCCTGGCGGAAAAAACCGATTCCCTTATTCTGGCGGTGAGCGAGGAAAGAGGAATCGTTACCGCCTTTCATGACGGAGATTACCAAAAGCTTGAGGCGCGGGGAAAAGCGGCTGGCATTATCCGGGATCATCTGGGCCGCAACAGATCTCTTACCACGACACCGGGACGGATCAAGCAGGATTTCTTCCTCAATTTCGGCCAGATTGTCGGCAGTCTCTTTCTCGCTATGATCCTGTGGGTTACCGTGATTCAATCACGGACCGAAATCAGAGAAATGTTTTTCACTGTTCCCATCGAATACAGCAAAACCGATAAAAATATCCATATTGCTGACAAGCAGTCGGATGTCCGCTTGCTTATCGAGGGTTCGCTGGCCAATCTGCGGGGCATAGATTCTTCCATGCTTCGTGTTCAGGTTGATCTGTCTTCCCTGGCACCGGGAAGACACCGGATCAATCTTTCGGAGGCCAATATCAGTGTTCCCGGTAAACTGCGGGTAAAGGAAATCCAACCGGATTCTTTTGACCTGAAAATCAGGAAAATCCTTTCACGGGATATCCCTGTCAAGCCGCAACTTATCGGCAAACTTCCTGAAGGATACCGCCTCGACAGATTCGAAGTCAAGCCATCCGTAGTCACGATTACTGCTGATATTCCCGAGATCAAAGGAGTTGCGACGACTCCTATCTTCATCCATGAGTTGCGTGAGACAACTTCAGTCCAGTGCAAGATCATTGTGCCTGCAAAACTCCAGGAGAGCGGTCGAACCTTGCCGGATGTTGAAGTTCTGCTGGTTATTTCAAAGATGAAAAAATGACAGGTTGATGCAGCAATAAGCCGCTTTTAGCTCGGGAACAGGGCAGAATTGAATTCTGTCCCCCTCGAAAAATAGATTACTCACCCTCGAATTCGGTAAGTGAATAGGTTTTATACCCTTTGTCCTCAAGCTTTTTCTGACCGCCGACATCCGGCAGATTGACGATAAACGCCATCTCGGTAATCACCCCGCCCAGTTTTTCAATAAGCGCTGCTGCGGCAAGAGCGGTGCCGCCGGTTGCAAGAAGGTCGTCGATTACAAGAATTTTTGTGCCTTTTCCAAAGGCGTCCTTGTGAATCTCAACCTGATCGGTGCCGTACTCCAGGGCGTATTCCTGGCTGATCACCTCGGCCGGCAGTTTGCCTTTCTTGCGGATCGGCACAAAACCCTTTCCCAGGGTATAGGCCAGCGCCCCGCCGAGAATGAAACCGCGGGCTTCAATACCAACAATGAGGTCAAAACCAACATCACCGGAGAGGTATCGCTGGGTGAGATTATCGATCACCAGCCTGAATCCCACCGGATCCTTGATAAGCGTGGTGATGTCGCGGAACATTATTCCCTTTTTGGGGTAATCGGGGATGGAGCGGATTTTTGATTTGATCGACATGTTTTCTCCTTATTTTAATCAACACAGATATCGTTATATTCTTTAATCAGCGGAATGGTTTTCAGGAAAAGACTGATAACATTACCGGCATTTTTTTTCATGGTGGCCACAATCATTTCCCAGGTCACTGGTTCTTCGTCTTCGTGCCAGCAGTCGTAATCCGTTGACATGGCAACCGCGGCATAATGCATCTTTTTTTCTCTGGCAAGGTTCACTTCAGGAACCGTGCTCATATTGATCACATCAGCGTTAAATCCCCTGAACATGTGGCTTTCGGCCCTGGTGGAAAACCGCGGGCCTTCAATGGTAATCACTGTTTTATTTTGATGAAAGGAAAGTCCGAGCCCGGTCGCGGATTCGGCAAGCAGTTGTCTTAGGTTCGGGCAGAAAGGTTCGGCCATGGGGGTATGCACTACGGTGTCCTGGTCGAAAAAAGTTGTTTCTCTTTTTCTGGTGAAATCGATGAACTGGTCCGGGAATACCAGATGCCCGGGGGCGATTTCTTCGCGAAGTGAACCAACCGCGGTGGCAGCGAGGATATGGGTACAGCCGTATTTTTTCAGGGCGTGAATATTTGCCCTGAAATTCACCTTGCCGGGCATGATGGAGTGTGAATTTCCGTGCCGGGCGATTATGGCGATATCAACGCCTGCAATTGAGCCGCAGGTAAGGGCTGATGAGGGTCTGCCGTAGGGAGTGTTTATTTCTCGTTCCTGAGGGTTATCCAGTATATCAGGATTGTCGAGTCCGGAACCGCCGATGATGCCGATTTTGATCATGATTGTTGCCATCCGCTTCTTGGATTAGGTCAAGTATTCTAGAATAGAAAAAACTGATTATCAGCAAAAGATGGTTACAACAGGAATGAATAATCTGTCAAGGGGAAATACCGCTATACAGGGGGAGGAAAGTCCGGGAATGGGGCAGGGTTTCAGGCCGAGGGAACCACCGTGAAAATTCTCTGTCATGCCCGGATCAAATTACCGGACATGACAGAGTTGTGATGATATGTGGGTTTTGTATCAGGTTGCCAGGCAGTCATTTCTCCAGGAGCATTCCAGCTGATCGCAGTGGTTGCTGGGTGTCCCGAAACAGGGGAAATTCCCTTCCTCAACCTGGATGGACCGGATGAGATCGCCTTTCTTCATCTTGCCGACCTTGATTCCCATTTGTTGAGCTTTTTGTTTTATTTCGTTCATCGTCATGTGGTGCCTCCTCTCCTTAATTGGAGAATAAAAGAAATGGTGTGCCTAATTGTCTATGTGTTTGATTATTCTCTTCCAGATGGCAAGAAAACCTTCGGATCCGAAAATAAGCTGTACCAGTTCCCAGCCTGCCGTGCCTTTTTCATTCAGGATTTCATTTACAAGCCGGGTCTGGCTTTCAGGGACCTGGCCCAGGCTGCATTCTCCTGATTCCGTACAATAATACACAAGCTCTTTTGAAGATTCCAAAGAATGCTTGGTAATGTCGTATTCGTATAAATCCATATTCATGTTTCGGATGGTTTTCAGAAGAGAATGAAAAAGTGACCTCCCCAGGGACACTATCATGATTATTCGTTGAGTTCCATTTTGATGTCAAGAAAAAAACGCAAAGTATTTTTTGATAATTTCCGCCTCGCTTGACAGATTCCGGACGCGCTCTTACCGTTTGTAAACGACAAGGCTGGTAGATAAAAAAGCTTACATTATTGAATGGTTGTAAATCGATAAAATTACCGTGAAACGGAGGAACATATGCAGTTTGACAAGTTTACCTTGAAATCCCAGGAAGCTATCCAGGCAGCCCAGAATCTTGCTGAAAGCAAAGGGCATCAGGAAATTTATCCGGAGCATCTTCTGCTGGTCCTGTTGCAGCAGACGGAAGGGGTGATTGTTCCGGTGCTGCAGAAAATGGGCATTGATCCGGCGCAGCTTGCTGCCGGCGTCGAGGCGATCATTCAGCGAAAACCGCAGGTGAGCGGCTCGGGTTTTGGCCAGGTGTATGCCTCGCCGCGTCTGAAGAAAATCCTGGATGATGCGTTTAAAGTCGCCAAGGAAATGCAGGATGATTATGTCAGTCAGGAGCATTTCTTTCTGGCTCTCCTCGGAGAGAAGGATCCGGGGATTTCGGCGCTGTTCAGCAAGAGCGGCGTTAGCCGCGACGGTTTTCTGAAAGCACTTGTTTCGGTGCGCGGCAATCAACGGGTCACTGACCCGAATCCTGAAGAAAAATATCAGGCCCTTGAGAAATACGCCCGAAACCTAACCGACCTTGCCCGCCAGGGAAAGATCGATCCGGTGATCGGCAGGGATGACGAGGTGAGACGGGTGGTGCAGGTCCTTTCGCGGCGAACCAAGAACAACCCGGTGCTGATCGGCGAGCCCGGCGTCGGTAAAACCGCGATTGTCGAAGGACTTGCGCAGCGCATCGTCAATGGTGATATCCCTGAGACCCTGAAGAATAAACAGGTTGTTGCCCTTGATATGGGCGCGCTTATTGCCGGCGCCAAATATCGCGGCGAATTTGAAGACCGTCTGAAGGCGGTGCTTAAAGAAGTGCAGAAACGCGAAGGCGAGATCATTCTGTTCATCGACGAGATTCACACCCTGGTGGGTGCGGGCGCCGCCGAAGGCGCCATGGATGCGTCGAACATGCTCAAACCCGCGCTGGCCCGCGGCGAACTGCATTGTGTCGGCGCAACCACCTTAAACGAGTATCGCACCATTGAAAAGGACGCGGCCCTTGAACGTCGTTTCCAGCAGGTCCTGGTGCGGGAACCCTCGGTTGAAGACACCATTGCCATTCTCCGGGGCATCAAGGAAAAATATGAAGTGCATCACGGGGTGCGGATTACCGATTCGGCTACCGTTGCGGCGGCTACCCTTTCCAATCGTTACATTACCGATCGTTTCCTGCCGGATAAGGCCATTGATCTGATTGACGAAGCTGCCTCGAAATTGCGGATTGAAATTGACAGCATGCCCACCGAAATTGATGAAGTGGACAGAAAGCGGATCAAACTTGAGATTGAAAAGGAGGCGCTGAAAAAGGAAAGGGACAAGGCCTCCAAGGAGCGCCTGAACAAAATCGAAGCCGAACTTGCGGACATTAACGAATCGCTGCGCAGTATGAAGGGGCATTGGAATCTGGAGCGGGACATTATCCAGAAAATCAGGGATATCAAGGCAAGAATCGAAGAGGCGGGGGTTGCCGAGCAACAGGCCCAGCGCCTGGGAGATCTGAGCAAGGTAGCCGAGATCCGCTACGGAAAGATCGCTGACCTTGAGAAACAACTTGAACAGGAAAAGGCGCATCTTGCCGAGATTCAGAAAGACCGGAAGATGCTCAAGGAAGAGGTAGACGAAGAAGACATTGCAAGCGTTATTGCCAAGTGGACCGGAATCCCGGTTGACCGGCTGCTCACCGGGGAGAAGGAAAAACTGGTCCACGCCGATGAAAATCTTGCAAAAAGGGTGGTGGGGCAGAGTGAAGCCATTGCGGCGGTTGCCAATGCAGTACGGCGATCACGGGCCGGGCTTCAGGATCCGAACCGACCGCTTGGCTCATTTATTTTTCTCGGGCCAACCGGTGTGGGAAAGACCGAGCTTGCCCGGAGTCTTGCGGAGTTTCTCTTTGACAGCGAACGGGCCATGGTGCGTCTTGATATGTCGGAGTACATGGAAAAGCATTCCGTTGCCCGGCTGATCGGCGCGCCTCCGGGCTATGTCGGCTACGAGGAGGGCGGTTATCTTACCGAGGCGGTACGCCGGAAGCCGTATGCGGTTATTCTTTTTGATGAGATTGAAAAGGCGCACCCGGATGTGTTCAATGTCCTGCTGCAGATCCTTGACGACGGCAGAATGACCGACGGCAAAGGCCGCACGGTTGATTTCAAGAATACCATTCTTATCATGACCTCCAATCTCGGCAGCCAATTTATCATGGAAATGGGACAGGGTAATCCTGCAGAGATGAAGACGAGGATTGATGAGATCCTGCATCAGCAGTTCCGGCCGGAATTTTTGAACAGAATCGATGAAATTATCATTTTCCACGGCCTTACCAGGGAGGATCTTACCCGGATCATTGATCTTCAGGTTGATCTGCTCACCAAACGTCTTGCCGAGCAGAAATTCGCCGTGGACTTGACCGAAGCTGCAAAACATTTTCTTATTGAAGCAGGCTATGATCCGGCTTATGGCGCGCGACCGCTGAAACGGGCAATTCAGCGATATATTCTGGATTCCCTGGCCATGCGGATCCTCGACGGAACATTCATCGAAGGCGATACGATCCTCATAGATTCTGAACCGGGCGAAGAGGCGCTGCGTTTTTCAAAAAAATAAGGGAAAGAGAGTTTCGAAGCCGACGGAGTTATGATAGTCTGTTTTGCTCGGCATGAATTTTTTTAGGGGAAAAATAAAGACAGATGAATTATTCCAGCGAAATAAGTGAAAATGATGAAATAGCGGAGCAGGTGCGTCTGCGGGCGGAAAACTGTTTTTCCGCCCGCAGGATATGCTGCTCCGAAGCGGTTTTTTATGTATTGAATAAAGCTTTCGGCGGCGAAGTTGACCCTGCACTGTCCATACGGCTGGCTTCCGGGTTCTGTCACGGTCTCGGGGGAGCGGAAAATTTATGCGGCGCCATATCCGGCGCAAGTATCGGCCTTGGGCTTTTTCTGGGCCCTGATTCCCCCGGCGGGATGAAGCGGAAGGATTTCAGGAAAACCGTCAAGGAGTTTCATGATCGTTTTATCGAACAGACCGGGTCGGCCAGTTGCAAGGTTCTTCTTGAGCATGTCAAGGATGATACAAAGGCAAAGTTAAAGAATTGCCAAGGATTGACCGGGACCGGCGCATTTCTCGCAGCTAAAGTTCTTCTTGAAAAAAAGCCGAAACTTAAAGAAAAACTTGATAGGGAGTTTCTGGCTGAAAGGGAAAATAAACTCACCGGGATGTTTAAGAAGTTTTGAGGTGATTTCCTGATTTATTTGTTTAATCCGTATGATAAACAGATAGAGAGAGTAATGATTCGACAAATTTTTCATTGACGCATCGAAAACAACTCAGTATTAAGGTCAAATAACATAAACAGTTAGGCTGTGTTTGTGAACAGAATCAGCAAGTTTTTTTTGCCCTTAGGGTGCATCCCTGTCGCCCTGAATCTATATGTATACCCGAAGGGTGCGTATCTGTTGCGGGGAACGCCAATTCTTGAAAAACGGTTTTAAAAATGGAAGATATTCAGAAAGTTTTTGTCAATAAGAACAACACAACAACCATCAAATGCCCCGAGTGTGGCGATATCAGGACTGTCGATGTAAGTAAATTCAAGGGAAATACGCACGTTCTCAAGGCGAAATGTCCTTGTAAAGCCGTGTTCAACGTCCGACTCGATTTCAGGAAAACCTATCGGAAGTCTGTAAACTTCAATGGCAATATCAAGAGTCTGAAAGGCAATAGCGGCTGGATAAGCGTCAGGATTCTGAATGTATCCAAGGGCGGAATCGGTCTCAAGATACCCGCGAAAATCGGTCTTCAGGTGGGCGATCAGTTTGAATTGAAATTCGCTCTGGATGACCCCCATAAAACCATAATCGACAGAAAGGTAGTTGTTAAACTTATTGAGAAATGCTATGTCGGCTGCGAATTTGCGGAACCCGCCATGCACGATCAGGAAAAGGCCCTTGGTTTCTTTCTGATGCCTTGATGGGGCATCGGGGCTAGAACCTGGCTGATCCGGGAGTCCTGGGAAAAGGAATTACTTCGCGGATATTTTTCATGCCGGTGACAAACTGCACCATCCGCTCAAATCCCAATCCGAACCCTGCATGCGGGGCGCTTCCATACCTGCGGAGATCAAGATACCAGTCATATTCCTCTTTGCTTAAATTCAGTTCGTCCATTCGCTTTTCAAGAATATCCAGGCGCTCTTCGCGCTGACTGCCGCCGATTATTTCACCGATTCCTGGGAACAGGATGTCCATGGCGGCAACGGTTCTGTTATCGTCGTTTACCCGCATGTAAAAGGGTTTGATGGATTTGGGATAATCAATGATCACCACCGGGCATTTGAAGACTTCTTCGGTGAGATACCGTTCATGTTCCGACTGCAGATCAATGCCCCACTCAACTTTATAATCAAAGGTTCTGCCGGATTTATGCAGGCGTTCAACTGCCTCGGTGTAGGTGATGCGGACGAATTCATGGGCAACCACATTGCTCAGGCGGGCCATCAGCTCTTTGTCGATAAACTGGTTGAAAAGCGCCAGATCCTCCGCGCAATTCTCTAAAATATACCGCACCAGAAATTTGAGCATTGCTTCAGCCAGATCAATATCTTCCTTAAGATCGCAGAAGGCCATTTCCGGCTCGATCATCCAGAATTCAGCCAGGTGCCTGCTGGTATTGGAGTTTTCGGCACGGAATGTCGGGCCGAAGGTGTAGACATTCCCCAACGCCATGGCGTAAATCTCCGCCTCAAGCTGGCCGCTGACTGTGAGCCCTGCCCGGCGGCCGAAGAAATCCCTGTTGAAATCGGTTTTCCCTGAATCCCTGGGCAGATTGTCCAGATCAAAGGCGGTGACCGTAAACATCTCGCCCGCGCCTTCGCAGTTGCTGGTGGTGATGATCGGCGTGTGGACCAGAAAAAACTCACGATCCTGGAAGAATTTGTGGATTGCAAAAGAAAGGGCGTTGCGCACCCGGGCAACGGCGCCCAGGCTGTTGGTGCGCGGCCGGAGATGAGCGATTTCGCGCAGGAATTCAAAGGAATGGCGTTTTTTCTGTAAAGGATATGTCTCTGCCGGCGCCCAGCCCACAACCTCAATGTGTGCGGCAAGGAGTTCCACTTCCTGCCCCTTGGCCGGCGATTCCTTGATTTCACCCCGGACCTTGACCGCGCATCCGGCGGTGAGTTTTCTGATCTCGGTAAGAAAGTTTTCAAGAGATTTGTCGGCGATTACCTGAATATTGGCCAGGCATGATCCGTCATTTATTTCAAGAAAGGAAAAGTCGTTCTTGGAATCTCTGCGGGTCCGGACCCATCCCCGGACTTCAAGGGTTTCGCCAATGTGATTGGCGCTCAGAATATTTCGTATCCGGAGATGCTGCATAAAAAAACTCCTGCAAAAAACAAGGAAAGAATATTTTTCGATTTTTTAATCAGCGGCAAGTATACTCAAAACATTTATTTTTGTCGCTAATCCATCGATTACGTTTTAATCCTGAATAATACTGCTGAGAAAGAAAAGAAAGAGGAGAATAATAAAATGAGTGAAAATCTGACCCATTTGAAGCCTGCGCAATGTGCATTGCTGGTCGTGGATATTCAGGAAAGGATGATGCCGGTGATCCTTGAAAGGGAAAGGGTGATCAGGAATTCCGTGTTGCTGATGAAGACAGCTAATACGTTGAATGTGCCGATTATCGCCACCACCCAGTATGTCGCAAAAATCGGCGCATTGCTCCCTGAAATCCAGGCGGAACTTAACGGGGTGACACCCCTTGATAAATTCGAGTTCGGTTGTTTTGGAAACAAGGCGATTCAGAAAGCCGCGGAAGCTCTGGGGGGCGGAGTAAATACCCTGATCGTTTGCGGAGTTGAGACTCATATCTGCATTTATCAGACCGTGCTCGGCGCGCTAAAAGAAGGGTATAATGTCTGGGTTGCAAGTGACGCGGTTTCATCGAGGGTACCGCATAATTATGAGACAGGTCTTGAAAGGATCAGGCAGATCGGCGGAATTGTCGGCAGCACCGAAATGATCATTTATGATCTGCTCATGAAGGCAGGCACTGATGAATTCCGGGCGCTATTGCCATTCTTGAAATAAGGTTTCCAGTATCCCTGCAAGCATTAACCGAGGTATCCTGTTTGGCATGCACGAGTTATTGCACGCTCAGTCGAACTGCGGGGGAGTTCATTTAATTTTTGAGAAAAATCATAATGATCCGATATGTAGGAAAGAATATGATATGAGGGTGACCATTCTTTAACCGTGCTTATCTATGAATGAGGATTTTTGGAGCATGAGTTCCAACGACAGACCATGGGGTGAAGGGGTTGATAACGGATCTGAAACCGCGCAGGAGATATTGACGCCGGACGCCGCTTTGCTCAGGCCTGAGGCTGAGGCAGCCGGGCATTCGGGAAATCCTCCGGAAGAGCCTGCAATAGAAGCTTCTTTTGGGAGTCCTGCTGACCAGGAAAAGGTCCCTTCTGGAGAGTCGCAGGCAGGCAGCGGGTCTGAAGGCGCTGATGAAAAAAGTGATCAGGAGGATCCTGATGAGCATTTGCCAACCCCTTTTGTCGGCGACGGTTTTCAGACGTCGTTTAATGTCTATGCTGAAGATGATACCTTCTACCGCTCCAGGATGCCTAAACCGTTTCACTGGTCGGTGGTCTGGTCGGACCTGATGATGACCATGTTCATCATGTTTGCGGTTATGTACATTTTTCAGCTTGCAAACCGTGATTTTTTATCCGAGGAAGAGACATCCATCGGCCGTTTCGGCGGACTCGGAGAAAAATCAATAACCGGGCTCGGCGGTGGTGGACCCATCGACCCGTCCGGTCCTCTGGAGGGTTCTATTTCCAAGATGTACGATGTGAGTCGCCAGACCCTTGAAGCTGCCGACCTCAGAGAGTTCGCCTCAGTCGATCTGGCAGCGGACAAGACGCTTCGAATTATCCTCACCGGCGATCTGCTGTTCGAACCGGGCAGGGCGGATCTCAAATCCGAGGCGAAGAAATCCCTTGTCAAGATTGCCGATCTTATCAGGCGGACCTCCTATATGATAAATGTTGTCGGCCATACCGACAGTGTGCCGATCCACACGCCGCAATTTTCCACAAACTGGGAATTGTCGGTGGTGCGCGCCTCTTCGGTGGCAAGATTTCTGATTGAAGAAATGCGGCTGCCCGGGAATCGATTTTTTGTCACCGGGCATTCATATTATCAACCGATCAGTCCCAATGATACACCAAAAAACAGGGCGCTGAACCGGCGGGTCGAAATTATTATCACCCGTGAACCTTCCGAGCCGCTGCCGGTTGGTTTGCGTAATATTTATGAACAATGATGATGGACTCGTAAGGAGCATCAATGAAGTATAAAAACATACTGGGCTTGATAGGTTGCACCGTTATTTTCTTTGGCGGATTTGCAATTCACAGCAATATCTGGCTGTACTTCAATGTTTCCGGGTTGCTGATTGTCGTCGGCGGCACCTTCGGGGCAACGCTTATCAGTTATCGGATGGACCGCCTGAAAATCGCCTTTCAGGTGTTATGGTCATCCTACAGAACAGAAGTCCAGAAGCCGGAAGACATAGTCGGGATTCTGGTGGATCTTTCCGTGAAATCACGCTTCAAAGGGATTCTATCTCTGGAAGAAGAAGAAAAAACCGCGATTCTTTTTTTACGAAGGGCGCTGGGCTGCCTGGTGGATGGATTGAAGCGCGATCAGATCCGGGAAATTCTCAACACTGAAATGTATTTCTTCAAGATGCGGCGGGAGGATTGTGAGCGCGTACTACGGACCATGTCTGATCTGTTCCCGTCCTTCGGTCTGGTGGGCAGTGTGGTGGGGCTCATCGGCATGCTTGCAGGCGTCGGAGATACCTCGATCATTCTAAAAACTATCCCCATTGCGCTGACCTCAACGCTCTACGGGATTATTTTTTCCAATTTCTTTTTTGTTCCCTTTGCGGCGAATCTCCGCGAAAGGACCGACCAGGAGCTTCTGCTCCAGAAAATTATTACCGAGGGTGTTATTGCCATTGAAAGCGAAGTTGACCCCCGGGTCCTTGAAAGGAAGCTCAAATCCTTTCTTACACCCTCCCTCAGAAGGGGGCGTCTCGTGTCTCTCAAGAGAATCCAGGCACGGTTCGGAATCAAACCCGAGAATTTC
>JAHJJF010000063.1 GCA_018823135.1 Pseudomonadota bacterium | reverse complement strand
TACAGTAAATGGTGCTACACGCATTTTTGTCGGGTCAGCATCCGGCACATAAAGATAAACAGCGCCATCCTGGTTAGTTGTGCCGTTACTCCGCATTAAAAATGCATTGCCGACAAAGCTTACACCATCCCCAAGGGCACCGCCTGGTGGATTATTCCCCGCTCCATCAAAAGGAGGGCCTCCTGAAGCCAGGGTGCCATAAAATTGAACAATGTCATTAAAAACAACACTTTTAATAATATTAGCGGCAGGTTCATCTATGCAGGTATTCGTCGATAAACTATCAAGACAAATCATGTAACCATCGTCATTTCCATCACCAACGAGAGGAATATCTGTGTTATTAAAAAATTCAACCAAAACCTGTTCGTTTCGCTTAACTGCCTCCCCTCGGGCCATGTTCATATTGCTCCGTAAGTCAAAGGCATCTCCTTTTAACGGCACGACAGGTGAAGTGAAACTAATGACAACCTGTACGGCAAGAATGCCGACAATTACGAGCACTACCAGCATCTCTACAAGAGAAAAACCCTGCCTTGCGTTCAGCAGTTTAGAAAACCCGTGTGTCTTGTTGAATTCAATCATAACCACTCTCGAAAAAATGAATGCGCTTCAAAAAACATTGAAATTCTTGATGTCATGAGCGCAGGCAGGGAGAAACCCGCCTCTCTCCTCGCATTTTAGTTAAGCAAAAATCGCGCCAGCTAAAACCAGCGTTATATCGGTACAATTTCCAACAAAGCCGTTAATTGATATTTTTTTTATGCAATCATCGATAGTTAGCATAACTATGACATTTTACCTGACACGAACCTTGCATGTCAACCCTTACCCGTACAACCCCTAAAAAACAAGACAGAAAAAGGGCCTGGAACGTCAAACATTAACAGATAAACCCACAAATCACGGCCGCTCTCTATTAACTTATTTAATGCTGATAAAAATTTTTTTATCCGGTTCACAAAAAAAGGATAGATCCGGACTCATACCTGTCAGGATTCCACCGCTTAGGCTTTGCTTATTTTAAAATCCATCGGACATAAAATGAAAATTTTCCGGATTTCCGAAACAATCAAACCTGAATTTCCCTGGCTGAAACCACAAATAGTACTCGATAAAACTTGTTTGCCTTCCCTTGCTCCTCATAATAGGACAAAAAAGGGGCCGCCCCTTTCAGGACAAGCCCCTTAACTCTACATTTATTTACTTAACAGATTATTGCCAGAGTTCCTGCCAATCCTTTCTTCCGGTTTTCACGTTGCCGAGCGGCAGATTGGGTTGCGGGATTTCAATAATTGCCCCGGTGCTGGTCTGGGCAAAGGCCTTGCCGCCTTCGGCTTTACCGATATGGATATTCGGGGTGGTTGAAAGGCCGCGTCCCATCTCCACAACATCCTGGACTGCATCACCGGTGACATGATCTCCGAACACACCGGTGTGGAATGCAGTACCGGTTCCGTAATAGACACCGTAGAGATACCCAAGTCCTTCAGGCAGGCACTTGTCTTCAAATGGCTGATATGTAGTAAATGTCAAAAGACCGCCGAGGAGCGTGCCCTGTCCAAGGTTCCGCTCACGAGATCGTTTTAAATTTCTCTTCCAGCCGGCCTTGATCTTGATATAGTCCACAAGATCCTGGAATGTTTCAGCCCCGATAGTCCCAGGGAAAGGGGCGCCAAAGGTCGTGCCGGGACAATTATCCCCCGGAACATTCGGAGCAAAAGGATTTATGCAATAAATAGATGCCTGGAAGGGATTGGCATTCGATGCTACCTTGGCAACCAATGAAGTGTTTACAAGGTCTGCTAAGGCGACTTGTCCCCAGGTAAATTCACCTGCGACTGAGACTCGAGGTTCTTTTATACCATAGAAAGTCTGGGTGGCATTACTGTTGGAATCCGACTTGTCAAATTCATCAAAAAACCGACCGGTGCCGATATACACCCACGTATCAACACGATCGCTACCAACAGTTGGCGATGCAACTATCGGCTGACCAATGTCTGCCAAGATAGCCGGATTGTCCAGACTCGCTGCGCTTAATAACGCATCCCAATCACTGGGAAGGGTAATAACTTGTTTGCTTCCGTCCCACTTGCGGGTCACAAGCCGATAAAATTTACCACCCCAGCCGAGTTTCGCCCCTGTATCCTTGAAATCGCCGCTTACAGTTCCAAAATAAACTGCATCGGCCATATAGTTCTCCTTCAAGTCAAAATCCACGGTTATGGGATCAGACACAAAACTTCTCGCACCCGGAAGCGTAAAAACTCCAGTTTGTGGGGGTATATTACCGACAGCAACAGTTGAGGGGAGATTATTTGGTATCATAAATGCTGATCCCGACCCATTGGTCAACTGGTTTAACGGATAGATTGCGAGTTTCGCAAACTGAGTAACTTCGCTTTTACCGCTGAGTTCGGTTGGGCCACTGCCGAGAACGAGATACCAGTAAGTCGCATCATCGGTTGTAGTTGCGGTTCCCTTGTTATCATACATCGGTATAACCGTAGGAATCACTGTCGCATAGCCCATGGCAGCCTTGGGGCTGGTTTTGTCAGGATCTGTCAGTTCACCTAAAAAGGTCGGCGGGTGTTCCGGATCGGTAATATCAAAAACCATATACGATGAAATAAATTTACGGAGGTCGGTGGGTTGATCCGCGCCGCCAACACCATCACCGTCAATTGTCCAGGCATCAATCGGTGCGCCGCCGAAACGCATTCCGGCGACCATGATGGTTCCCCAGCCACCAGGGTGAAAACAGGCGGGGTTGGTATAATCCGGCGAACAGGCCGCTTCTTCTAAAAAAATCTGCACATCAAAAATCCTCGGTCGCAGATCCACAAAATATTTATGTTCATACGAAGGACTCGTCAGACATTTCAAATGGGGCAATATGTTATAGGGAACATAGGCCCAAAGCTCTGCACCGAGCTCCGGTTTATTCTCTGATGCCGGAGTCTTGACCGCATCATTTTCAACGTAACAGTCTGCGGTAACGCAAAACCGCAATTGGGAGCTGTCATAAAACCCGCCGTTCACGGCATGAAGGATGCCGTCATTACTGCCGAAATAGATAACATGCCTTCGCTTGTTATACCTTTGTGCAAACTTTGCATAGGAATCGTCTCCGTAAAGCATATGAAACCCCTCTGAAGGACGGGTAACAGCCATTGGTGTTGAGTGAATTACATCACCCAATCTCCAGATTATGTCGGTCGGAGCGACACTGGAATCAAATGAATAATTCCTTTCTCGGTCTCGATAGGCAGGACCGACAGTATTATCGCCACGAACCCAGTCGATGATGTTCTCGACTTCAGTGGAGTCTGCAGCGGCAAAATCCACAGAGATGGCATGCGGTGGGGTGGGGGCTTTGCCGGTCGGGCCTGAAGCTCCACTGACAAAAGGAATCCATTCAGTAGCTAAATCAGCCACACCATTGTTATCCAGATCAATCCAAGTATGGATATATCGTTTCTGTGTATGTGAAATATAATCTGCATCAGCCCGTTGGGCTGTAATATCAGCAGCTCCAACCCCGGATAGCCATTCCGCGGCAGACCAGAGATAGTTCACCGCATTTAACGCCTTCGGTGTGCCAAGACAGCCATCCCTGTCAGCGTTTACACCGTCATTACAGGCCATTGTCGTATTCAGACTCTCATCATAATAGAGGACAACTGTTTTATCGGTGCCGTCGTCATCAAATTTCCCGTCGCTATCAGTATCTTCATACATTTTGCCAAGAGAATCGATGAACATCGAATGCACATCACCGATCCAGACAATATCCTCGTCGGTAAATCTCGGCCAGAAAATGGCCTGGTAAATCGCGCCCTCGCCGCCGCGGGAGGCGGAGATGACCGAAGAGGCCGACCCGGATGCGGTTCCGGCCCTGATGCTTTCCATGACTGAACGGAGATTGGCCTCCAATTGCTCCGGGTCCTCACTGGCATAGAGACTGGTGCCGCCGTTGGTCGCTGTATTGGCCAGCAAAACGTCAGGGCTGCACTCATCGGTCCCGGTAACGCGCAGCTTGCCGGCAGTGACCACATAGGTGGTGATATTCTGCTTGTCTTGGTCAATGCCCTCGCCGTCGAGGAGTTGGCCGTCCTTATAAAGGGTGGTCGCGGGCGCTGCATAGGCGTATTTCGCCAGGTCATCCAGATAGGTGCTGCCGTAATACCCTTTATATACTCCGGCAACCGTATTGCCGCAGGCTGCGTTCTCGGAGCCGCCAGCGTCATAATCTCCGATTTTACTTATAATATCAGGATGGACATCCACGGTGGAACCGCCGTCGGTAATAATGAGAATATTATTCTTCTGGCAGTAATTGGTCACCGGGTCCACCGGCACCCAGGAGACAGCTGTATCTTCAGCCACGTCGGTGGCAAAGGTGGTGCCGTCTCTTTGATAAAGGCTCGGAGTGCCGCCAGCGTTAGTCCAGTACAACTTGTTCGCGGCATCTTTCACCAGAGTCAACAGCGGGAACGGAACAACGGTCCAGTCGGAAGCCGCAGTGGCAATATTCCGCCTTGACAGCCAGGAGGGCACTGGATCGTAATTGGCATCGACACTGGCAAAGGGAAATGCCTTGCTGTAATCGCTGTCGCGGAGGAAATCGTCATCGTCAAACCGCATGTCGAGAGCGACGGTGTCCTGCTGGGTGAAATACCCCAGAGCTTCATAATAGGCCTCGGCAATGGGTGTCCAGGTATTGGCTTTAATATCATTGATCGCCTGCACCAGTCTTGCGGTGTGGTCGGTGCCGTTATCCATATAGGCGATGAGCTTGGCGCCGTCCTGGCTGGACGCCGGACAATCATCATACAACCTGTGGGTCAGCTTGGGCGAGGCATCACATTCGCTCCGGGTACCCATCTGGTTATACTGCATGGCGCCGATACGGATATCCGCGGCAAAATCGTCAATCAAACCTTCAGGATCAGTGGTCTGTTTGATATAACCGTTCAAGGTGGCAATTGGTTCTCTGAGCTGGCCCTGCAGGGCTATTTCCATCAAGATCGCCGGCAGGTTGGGAAAATGTTCATCAGCAACGGATGTAACCGGCGAAGCAGGATCAATCACGCCGGGATCATAAAAAGGCGAACAGAAATCGCGTATGGCCATATATATGCAACCTTGATCCAGTATGCCATTGGCGTTGGTGTCCTCTCCGGCATCAAGCTCTTCATTAGCATTTACATCTTCCCCCAGACTATCATAACCGGCAACCCATGCCCCAGCTAATGAAGTGGCCGGGGATCCCCCTACGCCGCAGGTTTGCTGCTTTTCCCAGGCATATAAGGTAGGACCCTGCTTGCATTGCCCTGCGCCGTTATTCCACGAAGACCCTGCAGGACATCTGTAGAGAACACCGCCTATACAGTTTGCATCATCATCACCACCATAGGGGCGCCCATTGGGTGCGCAGGCAGTATCCACACAGCCTGAACCCGGAATCGCCGGCAATGCCGCCTGGGTAACATTAAAACAGCGGCCAATATATCCTTCACCGGTGGCCTGATTACCCCAGCAGATATACCCGCTGTCTGCTGCATTGATATAATTCCTGGGTACCTGCAGCCAGGTCACGCCAGAGTCACGTGTCGCATCCAAAGGAGTGCCGTCACCGGTATCGGTTGCCGTACCGGCAGTCTGCGACTCATACCATTTCCCGTTATCTGTCACCGTGGTGCCTGAAGCATAGACCACCCCGTCCGCCCAGGAGGGCAGAGGGTCATAAGGATTCACATCATCACCATAAATCCCCGCACATTGATTCGATAAGGCAGTGACATTCCCGTTGGTAATTTTCGGGTGACGCCAGCAGGTACTGAAAGAAATATTAAACGCCCCGTTTGAATTGGCAAATGACTCATTCTGCGCACCAAGTTCCATGCAGTCCTGGGCTAAGTTTGCCGCATTTCCTTTGGCATCTTCTACTAAGGCCGCCTCGCATGCGCCGCCCCCGAACTGGAAGCCGGTGGAGGTGGGTTCAAAGATCTCGATCTGGGTCAGGTCACTGGAGTTGGCCTTGATACCCAAAGTGAGGTAATACACAGTACCGCCCGCATCCTTGATGGGGATCTGCTTGATCATTTTGCGACCCAGACAACCGCGGGACTCCATGACCAGCCGGTTGGTTGATGAATCCCATTTACCGCCGGTAAGAATCTTTTTTTCGACATCAAATTTCGAGGCTGCGGCCCAGTTGAGATAATTTCCCTTGGCGGCAAAAGAGGTGACGGAAGCCGCGTTGATGGTGATACAGACATCGCTGTTATTCGCGTCGGTGTATTCTGTACCAGCACCGCTGCAGGCGGCAGCGGCATCAGCCGGTGCAGGAGAAATCAGGGCAAATTGTGCTCCATCCCATTCATACCAGGAACCGGGAGTAAAATAGCCGGCATAAGTCTGCCCAAACACGGCCCAGTCGGTGACACCGGTATCATCCAGAGGGGTGGTGCCGGAAGAGGTGCCGCCCGCTGCTGTCATGTACCATTTAGTTTCTGTGCCGTTATTGTAACTGACAACCTTCTCAGCCGCATAGACCGTAGCGTCAGCCCAGGCGGCAACTGATGATTTCGGTACATAGCTATCATCATTGCAAAACCCGGGGTCGGCAAGATCATCATAGGCCAGCTCATACATGCTTGCTGAGTTATCAATGAGGAGCATAAGGTTAGGGGGCACACCCTCGGCCAGAAATGGCGGAGTGCCGACCCCTTCACCGCAGGGATCGCCAAAACCCGAACCAGGGAAAGTCAAAGCTGTAACCGTCAACATAATGAAAAACAGAAAAGCCGTTCGATTATTTAATTTCGATCTCATGGAATCTCCTCCAGCCCTCTTCATCTTCTTTTACCCCTGTATACCTTTATCAATAGATGCAATCATCCTCTTGACCGATCAAGTGCTTCCAGCGAAGCCAGATCTGGGCATTTGCGCTATTCAAGCCATAATATTGTGACCAGATATCAAACAACAGATGCGCGCCACCGCTTGCTGCGCTTTTTCCTTTTCCTTCATAGCCCGCAGACATCTGCAGGGAAGCCCCCTGGCCATGAAATGTTTCACCGCCAAAGGCCAAACTTGTTGACCCCTGATCCCCGTAAGCACTTCCTGGCGGCCAATAAACATCTCTTGTCGAAGAATCTGAGATTACAAACCCTGTTGCCTTTTCGATATTCGCTCTGATATCAAGGGTTTTTACAATAAATTTCCCTTGAATAATTGCACCCGTGGTGGCACTTCCAGCGAAACCAGTGGGGCAGGCAACATTTTGTTCAAAAATTTCAATACCAATATCCCCACCGCCATCAGCACTATAAAATCTGACCCGTTCGGCTTTTTCATTTGCGGCAATTTTCACATCAGTGGTGGTGGACCGGCTCATGTATATGACAACAAGAGTCAATGTCATAAGAATGAGCAGGGCAATATTGAGTATTGATCCTCTCTGGTTATTAATCAGGAAACGCGCCCCCATCATTTCACCTCTTCTTTGACCATTGCCATGGAAATCCGTTCTTTCCGATCGCCCTTAATTGTCCACTCCACCCAGACCTTTACTGTTTTACAATTAGGCAGCGGGTGGTCCACTGCCACATTCCATGATACTACATACATACCGCCTCTGCGGGGCGGATTTTCTGAATGGTCTACAAACAGCGCCACACCAGGCGAAGTATAATCGGTTGCATCCAGTCCGAAATTTATGACATCATCTGGCCCACTAATACCATCTGGATTACCGTCATCATCGTCATCGTCATCATCTACGCCATCCGGGCCAGCAGCATTATTATCCTGCCCGGCTGAATCACCATTCCTATCATCTAAGGGGTCATCAGGGTCATCAGGATCATCATACGGCAGATCCATCAACTCCTCGAATTTACTGGTGGCAAGAAAGGTTGCCTCAGTAAGATTCGAGGAAAAATAATTACCCTGCACCGACGAAATCTGCAGCGCGGCGATCCCCAGCATACCCACCATAAAAACGGTAATGCCGAACAGCACTTCAAGTATTGAAAAACCTTTACTTCCTATCATTCCTTCCCTCTAATCATCGAGTCCCATATTTCGACAATTGACTTTGGCGGTTGTCAGTCGTCTGTAGAAATTATCATTTTTTGCAGGCAATATTTGTAGACCTTGAAGATTGTTATATGAATTTGTGTTTTTGAAAGAATAGTCCTCGTTGGTGCTTCTCAAAACCAGGGCGATTTCAACGGACCTGATTCTATCCCGATCGCTTCCGGTAACAGGAGTCGGCAGAACCGTGATCCCTTCCATAAAAACAAAATTCAGCGGATACTCACCGGCAATTATGTTTACCGGATCAATATTTTCATTAATATATTCTTCCACACCGGTATTGACATTGTGCCGGGCAAGGCCAAAAAAGCCGTCTCCATCAATATCCTTAATGAAATACTTTATGTCTTCATTATCATCAGCTACATCTCCATCCTGGTTAATATCCATCCGGAATTGAATTTTATGGGTGGTTGCCTCTTCAAAACCAATTCCACCTATTTCTGTAGGATCAAAACCCGCCATGCGGATATCTCTTACCATCATCGCCATGCTGACCCGCAGATTCTGCTGCAATTCCTGAGCCTGGCCCTGGTTGTCAGCCGCAGTGCTATAGGCGACATAGGTTTTATAAATGCCCACCATGGCAATAATCCCGAGGAAAAGGGCAACCATCATTTCGACAAGGGTAAACCCCTTGTTCCGTTGTTTTATCTCGCCTGGTCCGAACATCCCGTAGGTTAACTCCTGCAAAATCATCTTTATGGTTATAATAAATTTCCGAGCGTGGAAAAGCTAAACCCTTCGCCATTGACTACACAGCCGACACCGCCAGTTGTTGCCGGTTGAGCGCTTGTGCTTGAGATACTCCAGCAGTCTGTGGCAAAACCATCCCGATCAAGGTCCCCCCAAAGCCTGGCGGTAAATGAAGTCGTGCCGCCGGTGATATTAAAAACACACATGGAGGTGTTTGATGCCGAAAAATTCACATACGAAGCAAAGACATCGACACCGGTTTCAAGGGTGCCCGTGCTGGCATAGGTATCAAAAAGGGCGTAATATTTTTCCTGGGCGGTTTTCACATCAATGAGGTTCTGAACACAGGTCGATTGTCTCACCCGAAGTATATGCTTGAAATAGGCAGGCATTGCCACGGCTGCAAGCAAACCGATAATCGCCACAACGATCATCAGCTCAATCAGGGAAAACCCGGAAGATTTAGAAAAATTTCGTCTCATTTATTGCCCCTCACCCCTTGATTTATAATTAAATCTTTTCCTTATTTACGCCCAAAGCTTGACGTACCCCGGTCCCAGATCTCAACCCACACCCGCCCTGAAGTATCCTCAACACCAACCCGCAGGGGAACCGCCAGCATGACCGTGTGATCTGCCGCCTCAGGGGCATAAATAAAAATTGCTCCCTTTTCCGAGGCGGTGCCGTTTGGTTGCATCAAAAACTTGTTGTCAACCCCAGGTAATGCAAGAGGAAAATCAACACCATCAGAGCCAACAGCCGGGCGATTGGTGCCCACTCCGGCGTCCCTGTCTGGGCCGTTTGTCGCATTCGCATCGTAGAACTGAACTTCTCTGCGGAACGAAACCTCTTTTATGCAACCAGGACCTGGACAATCATCAGCACAACCGGCAGCTCCCGTATCAATGCACAGTCGATATCCATCCTCAGTGCCCATAAAAAAATCAATGGTGACAGCCTGAGCCCGGTTTGCCGCCTCGGCTCGGGCAAGGTTTATATCACTCCTTAACTGAAGGGCTGTAGACTTCACTTTTCTAAGGGGCCTGGTAAAACTGAAAACCACCTGGGTTGCAAGAATACCGATAATCACCATGACGACTATCAGTTCTATGAGAGAAAAACCTTTAGAATAATTCGATTTTGTATGATCTAGCATTTTCTTCGTAAAATTATTTGCCCTGAAATATTGTTTCTCGGTTAGGTCCTCAAGGTATCGAATTAACAGAACGCTGAGCCATGAAAAAAATGATACATGTCTAATTTTACCCACAAAAAACAAACAAAATCAAACAGTAATATCGCACGCCGCCTTCAAATCCTGACTTTCATTTAATATGAAACCGTTCATCATGGCACTCCCTAACACGGTAAAGCATAGCAAAATCCATGCCCGCTCCGGCTCACCTTTTGTTCGAAATACATTCAAGTTCCGGTTATGACGATTATAATTCTAATATTATTAAAAGAGTACTTAAAAAAAATCAAACCACACCAATTAAATAATTTACACATCCCCCAAAACACCATTAAATTTCTTTATGATTGCGGTTCGTCATTTTTATCTCTATACCGTTTAAAAAACAAAACACTTTTGGTATAGTGCCTTTTTTAATTAAACTTTCAGCAAGACATGTTATCCAGGTGGTTTTTCTGCGAAGAAATCTTGCAGCCAACCTTTACACTTTGATAAATAATCAACTTAACCCTTCGGGAGATATCCGATGCTTGCACGAATTCAGGTAGGCCTGAAACCTTCTTTCATTGATTCATTCGGTGAGCAGACAAACAAGAGAATACAATCGGACCTGCACATCGCAGCCGACTCAGTCCGCACAATCAAGGTTTTCACGGTGGATGCAGACATTTCCCAGGACCAGTTGATCGAGGCGGCAAGAGGGCCTTTTTGCGATCCGGTTACCCAGGACTATTCACTGAGCCCCCTGGCGCTCGACTGGGGCATTTCCTTTGACTGGCTTATCGAAGTGGGATTTCGTCCTGGGGTCACCGACAACGAAGGCCGCACCTCATCCCAGGCGCTGGAGCTGCTCATCGGCCGAAAACTCAAACAGGGCGAGGCGGTCTATACTTCCGTACAATATCTTGTTTCAGGTTCTTTGACTCAAACCGACGCCCAAACCATTGCCGGCAAACTCCTTGCCAACGAGCTTATCGAACGCTACACCATCATGGATCACGATTCTTTTGTCAGGGCCGGGGGGCTTGAGCCTTTTGCCCCTAAGGTAATGGGAGAAAAAGAGGGACAGGTCGTGGAAATCGACCTGAATGTTCCTGACACAGAACTGATACGCATCAGTAAAGAAGGGATTCTTGCCCTCACCCTTGAAGAAATGAAACTCATCCGCGGTTTTCTTGGCTCGCCGGATGTGGTCGCCTCCAGAAAGAAGATGGGCTTAAGCGAAAAAATCACCGATGTTGAACTGGAAGCCCTTGCCCAGACCTGGTCGGAACATTGCAAGCACAAGATTTTTAACGGCGACATTGAATACACCGATGTCCCGAACAATTCCACCTCGAAAATAATCAGCCTTTTTGACACGTATATCCGCAACCCGACCAGTGAAATACGAAAAAAGATGGGCGATAACGACTGGTGCCTGTCGGTTTTCAAGGATAATGCCGGGGTTATCCGTTTCAACAAGGACTGGAGCGTGGTTTTCAAGGTTGAAACCCATAACAGTCCCTCTGCCCTTGACCCTTACGGCGGTGCGTTGACCGGTATTGTCGGCGTCAACCGCGACCCCTTTGGAACCGGCCAGGGCGCAAAGCTCATCTGCAATACCAATGTTTTCTGTTTTGCAACGCCGTTTTACGATAAACCTATTCCCGCCCGCCTGCTGCATCCGAAAAGAATTTTTGAAGGGGTGCGCGAGGGCGTTGAGCACGGCGGCAACAAAAGCGGCATTCCCACGGTAAACGGTTCCCTGGTCTTTGATGAACGTTACGCGGGCAAACCCCTGGTCTTCTGCGGCACCGTGGGCATTATGCCGGCAATTGTCAACAATGTGCCCTCTGAATTTAAAAAGGCCGAGGCCGGCGACTATATCGTCATGACCGGCGGCCGAATCGGCAAGGACGGCATTCACGGCGCAACCTTTTCATCCGAAGAACTCAATGAAAGCTCGCCGGCAACCGCAGTGCAGATCGGTGACCCGATAACCCAGAAAAAAATGTTCGACTGCCTGCTCAAAGCCCGTGATCTCGGACTCTACCGCTGCATCACCGACAATGGTGCCGGCGGCCTTTCTTCGTCCGTTGGCGAAATGGCTGAGGATACCGGCGGTTTTGAACTGCACATCGACCGGGCGCCGCTGAAATACTCCGGCCTGCAGCCCTGGGAAATTTTCGTTTCCGAAGCCCAGGAGAGAATGACCCTTGCCATCGCCCCGGAAAAGCTTGAAGCATTCCTGGCGCTGTGCAAAAAAATGGATACCGAGGCTACGGTGCTGGGTAACTTCACTGATTCCGGAAAATTTCATATTCTATATAATGAAAAGACCATTGCCTACATGGATATGGAATTTGTCCATAAAGGGCTGCCCCCCATGCAGATGGTCGCCAGGTGGGAACCAAAAACCTATGACGAACCGAAATTCCCCGACAACCCTGCCCTTGGCGCCGAACTTCGCAGCATGCTCTCACGGCTGAATATCTGCAGCAAGGAGTATGTTGTCCGGCAATACGATCACGAAGTTCAGGGCGGCAGCGTCGTTAAACCGCTTACCGGTCTCAACAATGACGGCCCAAGTGACGCGGCGGTTATCAGGCCGATACTGGATTCCTTCGACGGACTGGTCATTGCCCACGGCATCTGTCCTCGATATTCCGATATTGATGCGTATCACATGACCGCCTGTGCCATGGACGAGGCGATCCGCAACGCTATCTGCGTCGGAGCGAACCTCGATATCATGGCAGGCCTTGACAATTTCTGCTGGTGCGACCCGATTCTTTCCGACAAAACTCCTGACGGCCCGTATAAACTTGCACAGCTCGTTCGCGCCAACCAGGCTTTAGCCCACTATGCAAAGGCTTTCGGTGTGCCCTGCATTTCCGGCAAGGACAGCATGAAAAACGATTATCAGGTGGGCGACACCAAAATCTCCATTCCGCCCACCCTGCTTTTTTCCGTGGTTGCCAAGATCGACGATATAAGAAAGGCGGTGACCATGGACGCCAAAAAACCGGGTGACATCGTCTATGTCCTCGGCATGACCTATCCTGAAATCGGCGCCTCGGAATATGCCCTGCAGCATAACGCCACCGGCAACTCCGTTCCTCACGTCCGGGAAGATATCGCCATACCGTTGTATCGCGCCCTGTCAGAGGCAATCAATCAGGGTCTGGTGGCATCATGCCACGACTGCTCCGATGGCGGTCTCGGCGTCGCCCTGGCAGAAACCGCTTTTGCCGGCGGCCTCGGCATGGAAATCGACCTGAATAAAATTCCGCGCACCGATATCCACCGGGAAGACATTCTGCTGTTTTCCGAATCACAAAGCCGTTTTGTGGTGACCGTTGCCCTGGAAAACATTGATGCATTCAAGGAAGTAATGGGGCACAACCCCTGGGCGAGAGTCGGTTTCACCACCACGGTGGAGACCCTGCAGATGAAGGGTTTTAAAGGCAAATCAGTGCTGAGCGAATCCTTGGCGGACCTGAAAGAAGCGTGGCATAAGACCCTTGATTTTTAACCCGAATTTTTATGCAATATCGGGATCGGAAAGAAATAACCGAAGCTCCCTTTGATTATGAATTGGGCAGCGAGGCCCACCAAATGGAAACTGCAAGCCAATTAATTTAGGAAAACGACAAAATAATGCCTCCTGAAAAAGGACTATTCGTAAAGGAAATCAAAGACAATCAGGCCGTTGAAGGCCTTTTCATGGTCAAAGAGATGAGCCGGGCGGAAACCAAAACCGGCAGCCTCTATCTCATGCTTACGGTTTCGGACCGTACCGGGGAAATTGCCGGGCGGATCTGGGACAAAGCCGATTACTGGGAATCCCGATGTCAACCCGGATCAATCGTCTTTCTTTCCGGCCAGGGCCAGGTTTTCAGAAATTCGCTGCAATTGAAAATCAACAGCATTGAGGCTTTTGATACCACGGACATTGATCTGTCTCTGTTTCTCCCTTCAACGGCAAACGACCCGGAGGTAATGTGCCGGGAGTTGATCTTTCTTGCCGAAAGCGTCACCGATATTCATCTTCGCAAGCTGTTGCTCGCCTTTCTTAATTCCGGGGATTTCATCGAACAATTCAAAAAAGCCCCGGCAGCCAAAATGATGCACCACGCCTATTACGGCGGTCTGCTGGAACACACCCTTGCCGTTGCACGACTTGCGGACAGTCTTGCCGGCCATTACGCCATTCTCGACAGATCGTTATTGATCGCCGGGGCAATTTTCCATGATATCGGCAAGATCAAAGAATATTCCTATGCAAATTATCCCTTTCAATATACGGATTCCGGGCGACTGGTCGGCCATATGGTCCTTGGCATTGAAATGCTCAATGAACGGATACGCACAATTGCTGATTTCCCGGAGGCGCTTGCCACCCAGCTGAGCCATCTGATTTTGAGTCATCACGGCCAGCACCAATTCGGCTCACCCACAGTGCCGATGACCATGGAGGCCTTCATGCTTCATTTCATTGATGATCTGGACGCCAAAATGAATACCATGGAAAAACTTGGCGAGCAGTTCACCGAGCCCGGCCGGCAATGGACCGATTACCAGCGCCACCTGGAGCGCTTTCTCTTTCTGAGCGGATCCGAGCAAAAAGCGGACGATCTGTTGCAAACTGTTGAAAAACCCACCGAGACCAGCAAAGAAACTGCGGCTGAAATTGAAGTTCGCCAACGATCTCTTTTCGGGTCTTGATCCATACCTGCAGGATTATCAATTTATAAGTATGAAGCAGCGCACCCATCTTCAATTCAGCTCTCTTATTGGCCAGCAAAAAGCGAAAGACCTGCTTATTAAGTCTTTCATGCGCGGCAGGATGAGTCATGCCTTCCTGTTTCGGGGACCGGCGGGTGTCGGCAAAAAAACCGCTGCAGCTATTTTTGCAACCCTCATCAACTGTGCAAACCACCAGGCCGGAGAATCCTGCGGTACCTGCTCCTCATGTGTCAAGTTCACTGCGGCAAGCCATCCTGATTTTCATGTTATCGCCCCGGATGGCGCTGCAATAAAGATCAAACAGGTCCGCGACCTCAAACACATGTTGACTTTCCCGCCCTTTGAAGCCGATTACCGGGTGGTTGTTCTGGAAGATGTCCATACCATGCGCAGGGAAGCTGCAAACAGTCTGCTCAAGATACTGGAAGAACCACCTGAAAATACCTTGCTGATTCTCACTGCAGACGATTCAGCTACCGTTCTGCCCACCATTATCTCGCGGTGTCAGACCATACCTTTTTATCCGCTTTCCTATGATGCTGTTGCCGGATTGCTGATAAGTGAAGATATCGATCCACCCACCGCCCGGACTCTGGCGGTTGCATCGGCCGGGCGCATCGGCCAGGCACGGCTGCTCAATGATAAAAACCTTCTGCCCCTGAGACAGGAAATCATTTCTTCACTCCTGGCATTGTCCCCTGATCAGCCCGAAGCGGTGGTAAAGGTCTTCGATCTGTCGGAAAAATCGGCAAAACTCAAAGACAACCTTGAAGACCTGTTGAATCTTTTGACTTTATGGCTCCGGGATCTCATTCTTGATAAAACGTCGGAAAGAACTGCCCAAAAAGCTTTCCCGGACCACGAAAATGAGCTGTCAACAGCTCGGTTGCGCTGGAATGTCTCTGAGCTTTTTGACAGAATTGAGCTCATTGAAAAGGCAAAAAAACAACTTCTCAGAAACTGTAATCGCGCAATGGTATGCGAGGTGCTTTTCTTTGCGCTTCTTTAATGGTATGGTAACTGTTTGCCTGGCTTTATAGTTAATTTTTATCCGAAAATTTTTTATTTTTACGGATAAAAAACAGTTCCCTCAAAAATTTTATATAAGAAATCAAATGACCATACAACAGGAAGAAATAACAACCCCGACCGACCCCGAAACTTCTGCAACCCAGGAGATCCGGTGCTACAAAATACAATTCCGCGAAGCAGAACAGGTCCACTCGGCCACCTCAAAAATCATTAATCTAGCCGTTAATGATGTAATTCTTGCGCAAACCGATCATGGTCTTGAACCTGCAATGGTTCTTGAGGCCGGCGCAACCTATGCTGAATCCTCGGGAACATGTCCCAAAGCGTCCTTTACCATCGTCCGGAGAGCTTCGAGGGATGAAATCGACAAATACAACCGGCTTATCGAACGTGAAATCGAGGGGTTTGGCCTCTGTAAACGATATATTGAGACACATACTCTGGCCATGAAACTGATCAAGGTTGAGCGCTTTTTCAACGGCAGTAAAATCATTTTTTATTTTACCGCTGAAAACCGCATCGATTTCCGGGAGCTTGTTAAAGATCTTGTTCAGGAATTCCGAACCCGGGTTGAAATCAGACAGGTCGGGGTCCGCCACGAAACCAAACTCATCGGCGGCCTTGGTTGTTGCGGCAGGGAACTCTGCTGCAGTTCATTCATCACCAATTTTGCGCCGGTATCCATAAAAATGGCCAAAGAGCAGGACCTGCCCTTAAACCCCGCAAAAATTTCCGGCATCTGCAACCGCCTCCTCTGCTGCCTGACCTACGAGTACAATGCCTATAAAATTGCCAAAAAAAACATGCCGAAACCGGGCAAAATAATCTCCGTTGACGGAAAGCAGTATAAGGTGATTCACAACAATGCCCTCAGGGAAACCATAACCGTTATAAGTCAGGAGGACCCGGGAAAACATGTCCTCCTCGACCGAGACCAGTGGGGAGAAAAACCGCCGCAGGAACAAAACAGGCCCGGCAAGAAACACGGTAAAAAGTCCGGATCTTCAGGGGATACAAACGAGGACGACTGAATCATCCGGATATCCCAGGGACACCCGCACCTGTCTGTTCAATGCCTGAGATGTGAGCCATTCGCAGAAAACAAAAACACTGTGACACCTTTAAAAAGTATCCCGATTGTCAACGGGCTGATACGTTTTATGATACAAAAAAACTTCTCCTAACCCGGAACCAATAATGAGCCTTTATATAACAACACCGATTTTTTATGTGAATGCCCAGCCCCATCTCGGCCACGCCTATACCACGGTAATTGCCGACGCAGTCAGCAGGTTCAGACGCCTTCTCGGCGAGGATGTCCGTTTTCAGACCGGCACCGACGAACACGGCGACAAGGTTGAAAAAGCCGCTTCCGCCGCCGGGGTTTCGCCCAAGGAATATTCGGACCGGATAAGCGCGATGTTCAAGCAAGCCTGGCCGCCACTGCAGATCAAGCCTGACAATTTCATCCGCACCACCGATGAGATACATATAAAAACAGTCCAGGACATCCTGCAGAAAGTGTATGACCAGGGTGACATTTATTTCAGCGAGTATTCCGGACTCTACTGCCAGGGATGCGAGCGCTTCCTCACCGAAAAGGAACTTGTTGACGGCAATTGCCCCGACCACCTGACTGCGCCCGAGGCGATCACCGAACAGAACTATTTCTTTAAAATGGGTAAATACCAGGACTGGCTGGTCAACCATATCAAGAGCAATCCTGAATTCATCACCCCTGAACGCTACCGCAACGAGGTGCTTTCCTTTTTAAGCGACCCCCTTGAAGATCTCTGCATTTCACGGCCCACCAGCCGCCTTACCTGGGGGATTCCTTTGCCGTTCGACGACCGCTTCGTCACCTATGTCTGGTTTGATGCGCTGATAAATTACCTCACCGGCATCGGCTACCCGGATGGTGCGGATTTTGAAAAAATGTGGAAGGTGTCCGAACATATCATTGCCAAAGACATCCTGAAACCCCATGCGATTTACTGGCCGACGATACTCAGGTCTCTTGGGCTTGCGCCATACAAACGGCTCCATGTACACGGTTACTGGAATATCAATGACACCAAAATGTCAAAAAGCATCGGTAATGTTGTGCGACCCGCCGACCTGGTTGAAGAATTCGGCGCGGATGCGGTGCGCTATTTTCTCCTGCGGGAGATGTCTTTCGGGCTTGATTCGTCCTTTTCCGTGGATGCAGTTCTGGCAAGACTGAACTCTGATCTTGCCAACGATCTTGGAAATCTCTTCAGCCGAAGCTTAAGCATGGTGAAGAAATTTGCGGATAATCTGGTGCCGGCTCCGGGAGAGCCATCAGCGACGGACAAAGAAATTGCTGATGCGGCGATACAGATGCTTGCGGATTATCAAAAACATATGGCCGATTTTGCTTTTCATAAGGCGCTGATGTGCGTCTGGGAGATAATTTCCCGCGCCAACAAATTTATTGTTACCAATGCTCCATGGGAGCTGGCAAAAGATCCGCAGAATAAGCAACAACTGGATACGGTCCTCTATACCCTTCTTGAAACCCTGCGTCTCATTACCCTGGTGATCCGGCCGGTGATGCCGCAGACCGCTGAAAAAATGGCCAGAACCCTTTCCCTGGAATCCGAACAGAACCTCAAAGATCATTGCGGCTGGGGTCTTTTGAAACCGGGCACGGTACTTCAGGATGTCGAGGCCCTTTTCCCGCGGATCGATACCAAAGAAAAAACTAAAAAAACACAGCAGGCCAAAACCCCAGAAAATCAAAAGGATGCTCCGGCAGACATTCCTATGGACAATCTCATCTCCTTTGAAGACTTTAAAAAAATCGATCTGCGAATCGGTGAAATAATCGCTGCTGAAAAAGTAAAAAAATCTGACCGACTGCTGAAACTCACGATAAAGGCCCCGGAGGAAAGAACCGTGGTGGCAGGTATTGCCGAGCATTATCAACCCGAAGAACTCATCGGCCGCCAGATTATCCTGGTTGCCAATCTCAAACCGGCCAAGCTCATGGGTGTGGAGTCACACGGCATGGTGCTTGCCGCAAAGGATGGAGATCGTCTGGTGTTGGCCTCGGTCTCGGATCCAGTAACCACCGGAACCCGTCTTTCCTGATCATGCAAAGAAAAAACCACAGCATAGCGGCCCTGTGCAGGGACATTGAGAAACAAACGCGCAGCTATCCGGTCAGGACCATGACAATTCCCGATGGGAAAAACGACACGGCGGCAGGAATTCTCGTGGTCAAGAACGATTGCGACCCCAGGGATCTTGTCAGAAAAATATCAGAACTCACCAGTCGCCTGGCGGACTCAACCAGGATTCCCCCTGAACAGATCCTGCCAGCCCCCAGCCATTCTCTCATGCATTCCCTGGCAATCGAGCTTGACCGGATTCAGCAGACGCGGCTCCCGTGTTCGTTGCTTGTTATTGATCTCAAGAATCCAGACGACCAATCCGCCGAAACCATTGAAAAACATCTTCAGGAAACCGATATCATCACCTCCTCTTCGGAATCCGCCTGGACGGTTATCATGCCCGGTACCAGCCTGGGCAGAAGTGTAAAAAGGGCCGAGGCAATTCAACAGGAATTCCTGGCGCTTTCCCCGCCCGTAACAATCTGGATCGGTATGGCCATCGCGTATGCTGATGACCATATGCTGCCCGAAGAAATCCTTGCCGCAGCAGAAAAAGAGCTTGTTGCTGCGAAACGCAAAAAACAATCAGCAATCTGCCATGTATCGGGAATCCGCAAAGAGCATTCCTGCCAGGTTACGGTTGAAGAAAGGGCGCACCTTTTTGAACTTATCAACGGTATCGGAGGATCATGAAAGAAAAATCTCCGACAAATAATACTCGGATCATCTGTATCAGCAGCGGCAAAGGCGGTGTTGGGAAAACCACTTTTGCAGTTAATCTGGCTATTGCCCTTGCCAAAAAAAACAAAAACGTCCTGCTCATTGACGGCGATCTCGGTCTTGCCAATGTCGATATTGTTCTGGGGCTCAACATCCAGCACACCCTGCAGGAAACCATTGAACAGGGCCGCGACCCTTCAGCGCTTCTGGTCAAGACTGCACATGGCTTCCATGTTCTGCCGGCAAGCTCCGGAGTCCCTGAAATGGCAAGCCTTTCTCCGCAGGAGCAAACCTTTCTCATCGACACCCTCAAGGAACTTGCCGCCTCCTTTGATTATGTGCTGCTGGATGCTGCAGCGGGCATCGGCGAATCGGTTTTATGGTTTAATCAATGGGCCCAGGGCAATATCATCATCCTCTCACCGGACCCGACCTCGATGACCGATGCCTATGCCCTGATGAAAATTCTCGCCTCCCGGCACAACAAAAACCGCTTCCTACTGGTGATTAACAGTGTGAAATCACAAAAAGAAGGCAATGAGGTTTTTTCCGGCATGAGCCGGGTGCTGAACAATTTCCTTAAAATAAACCCGGTGCTGCTCGGCAGCATCCCTCTCGACTCCCACGCGGTGAAGGCGATTCGAGCAAGAAACCCGCTGCTGATTTCAGCGCCGGAAAGCCGTGCGGCAAAATCAATTACCGCCATTGCCGACAGAATACTCGCGGTATAAAAATTGTTGTCCCAACCTGAATGCTTCAGGACAGTTAATAAACGCATTAAAAAAAATTAATAAATCAAAAACCCTGCTGCTCTTGCTTTATTGTTTAAAATCTGTAAGTATTCTGTGTAGTAATCAATCAATCCGGCTGTCTTTATTGTATAAAAACACCGTATCCTGACAAACAGGAACAATACGATATCATCTTTTACGAGGCGCCCTTAAATGTTTGTGATCACTAATTTCATTAATGCCGTTGCCACCCTGATTGATATAGTTCTTGGGGCATATATGTGGATAATTATCGGCCGCGCCATTATATCCTGGGTAAACGCCGACCCACACAATCCCATTGTTCATTTTTTATATGAAGCAACGGAACCCGTGCTTAAAAGAATCAGAAAAGTTGTCCCCCTTATCGGCGGCGGCATAGACTTTACCCCGATGATCCTCATTTTGGTAATTTATTTTCTTCGGGAGTTTCTCGTTCCAACTCTTCATCAGATCGCTGGATAGCAATGCATCTTAATTAATTTTTTTCCGAAAAGGAGCAGGTTATGTCTCTGACCCCACAAGATGTACAGTCCAAACAATTTAATGTCCGTTTCCGTGGCTTTGATATTGAAGAAGTAGACGCTTTTCTTGAGAAAGTTGCAGAGGAATTTCTGATTTTAATGACTGAAAATCAGCAACTTAAAACCAAGCTTTCCGAGGTCCAGCAAACCATTAAAAAATATAAGGACCAGGAAAAGACCTTCCATAATGCAATCATTTCCACCCAGCGCATCGCCGACGAGCTTATGGCAAAAACCCGCCTGGATGTTGATGAACTCAGACAATCCTCCCGCCAGGAAGTAGAATCACTCCTTGAAAACGCCCGGGCTGAAGCAAACGAGCTGAAAAACCAGGCGGATGCCGACATCGCAGACCTCAAGTCTGAACTCAATCGGCTTGAAAAAATGAAGATGAGCATCCAGAATGAGATACGTAGCCTGCTGAATGCTTATCTCGCCCGCCTCGATGAAGAGGTAGGAAATAACTTCTCGTCCGTCGCTGCAGCAGCAGTTGTACCACCCGCTCCCGCGCCCGAGGCTGATGCCGCCGAACCAGACTTTTCAACCTCGGGCGAAGAACCTCAGGAATCCGCCGCAGAAAATGAAATTATTGAGTCTTCATTTGAGAAAGAGCCCTTTGCGGCCATAGTTGAATCGCCGGAAGAAGAATTGACGTTTGAATCCGCTGAAGCTGAAGAGTCGGCGGGGCCTGCCGGTGACGATTCCGAAGAAGAGTTGCTCTTTGACCTCTCAGATCCGCTGGATGACTCACAAATGGGAACACCCCTTGAACTGGAAGACGATTCAGCAGACAATCTTGACGAGCTTTATGAAAAAATCGATCTGCTCACCGAGACCCCTGATTTCGGTTCCCCTGAAGAGGCCGTGAACCTTGGAGACAGAGGGTTTTCCGCTGCAGGGCTTGATATCTCGATCAACGATGACGACCTCACCGGCGGTGATGCACTTCCGGACCTTGACGGGGACATGTTGATATCATTAAACGACCCGCTGGATGAGCTTGAGTTCAGCGTTACGATAAACGAAGAAGAACCGTCCAAAGAATAAAATCGCCAGCATATTTCACCAGTTACTTTTTTAGTGCGGACTGCAACCTTGATTTTACTTGAATAAGGCTGTGATAATATTCTGAAAATAAATTGTTAGCGTCTGTTCAGAAAGAAGGCCTTGTGTTCAAGATCAGGAAAGCAAACCCCGTAGACCATATATGGACAGAAACTAGTCAGAACATTTCAAAACTATACATGAAATATGCAGGATAGCGGTAAATGATCGAATACTTGCGGCAGGAGAAGGATGGTTCCATCTCAATCCGCATCTATGTCCAGCCCAGGGCTTCTCAAAACCAAATTTCCGGACTTCATGGCGATGCAGTTAAAATCTGCATTACCGCCCCGCCGGTGGACGGCAAAGCAAACACCGCTGTAATTTCCACCCTGGCAAAACTCTTCAAAATCCCCAAATCCGCAGTCACCTTAAAAAGCGGCAGCCAAAACAGAAACAAACTCTTTGTCCTCTCTGGCATTACACTGGACGATGCATATGGAATTCTTGAAAAAGAAATTCAATAAAAAAATCCCCATCCGGCGCCATGCCGGATGGGGATAAATAGCAGGCGTCAAAAGACCTGTCACTCAAGCCTTATACTGCCGTACCAATCCATATAGTCTGATTCATTTTCCTTAAAATCTTCAGCCGTGGTCCTGATCAGCATCAAATAGCTTCCCTTAGGGCCAACTCCGTATCCGCCAAAAACCGATCTGGCGCCCTGCATTGCCTTAACGGTGCGGAACCATTCCCAGCCATTGCCGCTGCCGCTGCTAACCTGTTGCCAACTGCCTGCAGCAACTCCTGTCAGTTCAACGCCAAACTTTTCCATCGCTTCAGCGGTTGCCTTTTCTCCAAGTCTGGCCATTCCCCAGACCTCGACCCCCTCATCGATGGCATACAGTCCGCCCCATGGGCCTGCTACTTTTTCCTGGATGGTGGTATTACTCAACACCAACATGATGAATCCATATTTTTCCGACCGATATTCGTTCCATTCCGCCGCCGCAAAACCAGCTGTCGCAGTAAGTGTTACAAAAAAAACCACGCACACAACACAAAATTCCCTGATAGACTTCCACATTTTTTTCCCTCCAAAAAATTGTTTCCCAGACACTCTTCTCCCGCTCCGAAATATATGCTGAGCAGCAGAGGACCGATGCAAAACATAACATTTATTTCACGTTTCAAATCCTTCCCTAAAAAAGCTTATAGAGGAAATGTCATTTTTGTGAAAGGAAAATTTTCATAAAGGATTTTGACAAACCGGTTCAACAATGAAAGAATAACCTTATCCGATAATTCTGTTTCAACTTTTTTTATACAACGCAACTCTCGCCAAAAAATTTCATATACTCGACACTTTTTTTCGCAGGCAGCCATGCCTTTTCTTTTTTACCATCAACCCCAGGATTCCAACATGTTAAACAATCTTAAAGAGTACATTCAGAACAACCGCGATGCTGTCTATGTCCTTGTCCGTCGCTATCTTGCCTTTGACCGACCCCATCTTTTACGCTCGGATCTTATGGATGTGATGACCCGCCATGCCCAGGAAACCAATAATAATACCCTGCTGCAATCACCATTTGCCCAGATGATCCGCACTGCCCAGGAAGCAACCGCAGAATCTCCGTGGATCTATTTTGCGGTTCGCCCGCGGGTGGCACAATGGGTGTATCTGCGGCTGCATGTCGAGCTAATGGAAATCGAAGAGATCTCAACCACCAAATTTTTGCAGCACAAGGAAAGCTTTGTCACCGGCCGGGATACTAATGACGACTGGACCCTGGAAATCGATTTCGATCCCTTTGAACGAGGCTTTCCCAAGCTCAGGGAAAAGCGTTCCATCGGCTCCGGCGTCGAATATCTCAACCGCCATCTCTCAAGTCGCCTGTTCGACGATCTGGGCAAAGGGGATAAACATCTTCTGGAGTTTCTTCAGGTTCATTCCCATAAAGGGATGCAATTGATGCTGAACAAGCGCATCAACGATGTGCAGGAATTACGCGAGGCATTGGGCATGGCGGAAGATTTTCTGCAGACGAAAAGCCCGGAAGCGACCTGGAATGATGTTGCCGATGACCTTCAGACTTTGGGTTTTGAGCCGGGCTGGGGTCGGACCATTGAACAGATGCTTGCCAAGATAACCCTGCTGTCGGATATCCTTGAGGCCCCGGAACCCAGTAATCTTGAAAAATTCCTGGGGAGCATTCCGATGATTTTCAGCATGGTGATCCTTTCCCCGCACGGTTTTTTTGGCCAGGAAAATGTCCTTGGTTTGCCGGATACCGGAGGCCAGGTTGTTTATATCCTTGACCAGGTCAGGGCCCTTGAAAAAGAAATGCGCCTGCGCCTGTATGATCAGGGCCTGGCCATTGAGCCGCAATTGCTGGTTGTCACCCGGCTTATCCCGGAGTCCAATGGGACGTCCTGCGACCAGAAGGTGGAAAAGATTGCCGGAACCGAAAACGCCAAAATTATCCGGGTTCCCTTCCGTAATCCTGCAGGAGAAATTATCCCCCAGTGGATCTCACGCTTTCATGTCTGGCCCTACCTAGAGGGCTTTACCGTTGAGGCCGAAAAAGAAATAGTTGCCGAGCTCATGGGCAGGCCGGACCTGATTATCGGCAACTATTCCGACGGCAATCTTGTCTCATATCTTCTTGCACAGCGCCTTAAAGTCACGCAGTGCACCATTGCCCATGCCCTTGAAAAAACCAAATATCTCTATTCGGCGCTGTTCTGGAAGGATCTTGAAAAGCAGTACAATTTTTCCTGCCAGTTTACTGCGGATCTCATTGCCATGAATTCAGCCAATTTCATCATTACCAGCACCTATCAGGAGATTGCCGGCAGCGAAGAGGTGGTGGGGCAATACGAAAGTTACAGCGCCTTCAGCATGCCGGGTCTGCAAAGGGTGGTAAACGGCATTGATGTCTTTGATCCAAAATTCAATATCGTCTCTCCCGGTGCCGATGCCGAGATCTACTTCCCCTACAGTGAAAGCCCACGAAGACTTACCGGGCTTCACCCTGAAATTCAAGCAATGGTCTTTGGCCGGGAGAACCGGACAAATTCCCGGGGCATATTAAACGACCCGGAAAAACCTATTATTTTTTCCATGGCCCGCCTGGACAGGATAAAAAACCTCACCGGCCTGGTAAAATGGTACGCTGAAAACCCGGAGCTTCGGGAGCAGGCCAATCTTTTGATTGTTGCAGGCAATATTGATGCTTCGCTTTCCGATGATGAGGAAGAAGCCCAGCAGATCCGCTCCTTCCATGAATTGATGGATACATATTCCCTGGATGGTCAGGTGCGCTGGCTGGGCACCCGGCTGGATAAAACCCTTGCCGGTGAGCTGTACCGTTTTGTTGCCGATTGCCACGGGATTTTTGTCCAGCCCGCCCTTTTCGAGGCCTTCGGGCTCACTGTAATCGAAGCGATGATCTCCGGCTTGCCGACCTTTGCAACGTGCCATGGCGGGCCTCTGGAAATTATTGAAGACGGCAGATCCGGTTTTCATGTAGACCCCAACCATGGTGGACGGGCTGCAGAAATCATCTCCACCTTTTTTAAGCGATGCCGGAGCAACTCCGGCTACTGGGATGAAATTTCGGGGGCCGGGATTAAACGTGTCGAAAGTCATTATACCTGGAAGCTTTATGCCAGCAAGCTTCTCACCCTTTCATGTATTTACGGTTTCTGGCATTATGTCACCGATCTTGACCGCCAGGAAACAAAACGGTATCTCGAGATGTATTACAACCTGCAGTTCAGAAAACTGGCCGAAGGAATCCGCTAGGTGGAAGGTCAGCGAAATACGAAACTCAAAATGATCATTTGCATCATTTTCTTCAATTTTTCCCTATTGCCTAACATTTTTTGTTGACTAATGCCTGCAAACTTGTTTCAGTCCTTTTTGCCTGACGAACGAGTTCTCCTTGATGCGTCTGCATTAAACTCCTCTTTCTCTTGAGTTTAGCAGCTTTTTCAGTGTTATCAATTAGATATATACCTGAAAAGCAATCCTTATTTATGGATTCGCAATGCTCGCACTTCGTCGATTCTGTCGGGAATGCACATAACTAACTCTGTTTCTTTAATAGGGAAAAGCACTGCTATCCCGGCAGTTCATGCGGAACTGCCGGGAGTCTTCCCGAAATAATCAAGATTCACCGGAAGATCCTGTCTGCCTTTCAGTGAATGATCAAACTTCAACACGAAGGAGGAAAAAATGAAGAAAAATTATCTGGCGGGATTGGTTCTGGGGTTGTTTTTGTTTTGTGCAAACGGCACGGCACAGGCAACAAATATGATTATCAGCGGGGTGTTTGATGGCCCGCTCGAGGGGGGAACACCCAAGGCAATTGAATTTTATGTGCTCAATGATATCGCAGACTTGAGTATTTATGGGTTTGGCTCGGCAAATAATGGCGGCGGCACGGATGGAGAGGAATTTACTTTTTCTGGCTCAGCAACTGCCGGTGATTTTTTATATGTTGCTTCTGAGGAGCCATTTTTTAATACTTTTTTCGGATTTACTCCAAGTTTTATAAGCGGAGCCACTAATATCAATGGCGATGATGCAATTGAGCTTTTCGAGAACGGCTCTGTTGTCGATGTGTTCGGTGATATCAATGTTGATGGCACGGGACAGCCATGGGAGTATCTGGATGGATGGGCCTATAGAAATAATAATACCGGCGGAAGCAACTCAACTACCTTTGACATATCGGAGTGGTTTTTTAGCGGCCCCAATGCCTTGGATAATGAATCAACCAACTCTAGCTCTTCCACCCCCTTTCCCCTAGGAACTTATTCGATGACAAGCGCGGAGTCTGAACCGGCACCAACGACAAGCTCGGTGCCTGAGCCCGCAACATTGGTTTTGTTCGGGTCAGGGCTTCTTGGACTCGCCTGCCTGAGAAGGCCAACACTGCACAGCAAATAAGCTGATCACCTTGCGAAAAGCGGGACATTTCTTCCAGGAACATGCCGCTTCTCCATGATTTTCATTGTTCGCGTATCCTGGTCTTGACGGCCATACTCTGTTTATATTGAAGAAACTCAACCCCGATGGAGATCTCTCCACCGGGGTTTTCATCTTCTACTCTTTTCAGGAAAAAAAACCATCTCCTTGGCCCCTGTGATTATAGCGGTTGTGATTTGTTTCTGACTATATTATCATGAGTTAATGTTTTTTCAGGTAATACTAATAGGTTAGACAGTGTCCAGCAAATGAAAACCGTCAAGGTCGGCATCCTGTCCGATACGCATCTTGATCGCCCAACCGAACTGTTCCGGAAACTTGCAGAAGAATGCTTTGCTGACACTTCCGCCATACTGCACGCCGGCGACCTCACGGAAATGAGTATTCTTGAGGTATTCAAGGGAAAAGAGCTTCATGCGGTTCATGGAAACATGTGTTCCTTTTCAACCCTTGACTCCCTGCCGAAGAAAAAAATCGTTACAATCCAGGGAGTCAGGATAGGCCTTACCCACGGGGCCGGCTTTTATCATGACCTGGAAGAGCATCTCATGGACGAATTTCCCGAAGCTGATTGTATAGTCTATGGCCATACGCATCGTGCCGTCTGCCACAGAATCGGCTCTCAACTGATTATCAATCCCGGCAGTTTTCGCGCCACCGGCCGCTGGGGGGCCGCAGGCACCTATGCAATTCTTCAAATCGGCGAAAAGCTTTCAGCGCATATTTATGAGGTGCCGAAATTATGAAACCCTTGTGGACACCGTGGAGAATGGAGTATGTCCTTGGCAAAGAAGGCCAAAAGGAATGCATCTTTGATTGCGCAGCAGAGCAGCGACACGACAAGCAGAACCTCATGCTTTACCGGGACAGGACCACAGTGGTGCTGATGAATCGTTTTCCCTATGCCAACGGCCACCTGCTTGTCGCCCCGGCAAGGCATATAGCCGATATCTGCGATCTTGCCCCGGAAGAAAACGCCTCATTGATGGGCCTGCTGCAGCAAGCCGTTTCAATCATCAGAAAGCATTTGAACCCGGCTGGCATCAATATCGGCCTGAATCTCGGCAAAACAGCCGGGGCGGGAATTGCCGCCCATCTGCATTTCCACATCGTGCCGCGCTGGGAAGGGGATCATAATTTCATGGCAGTGCTTGCTGATCTTAAAACCATCCCCGAACATATTGAAAACACCTTTGACAAACTGCTGCCTGATTTCCGGCGGTTACTGGAAAAGAGCGATTAACGATCATGTCCAAAGCACCCCAGATAACCCCGATGATGCGTCAATACCTGGATATAAAGGAACAACACCAGGACGCTATTCTTTTCTACAGGCTGGGCGATTTCTATGAAATGTTTTTTGACGATGCCAAAACAGCATCCCGGGTTCTCGGCATCACCCTTACCTCCCGCAGCGGCAAAGACGATGCAAACCGGGTGCCGCTCTGCGGCGTGCCCCATCATGCCGCAAGCGGCTATCTTGCCAAGCTGGTCAATGCCGGATTCAAGGTGGCGGTCTGCGAACAGGTGGAAGATCCGAAAACCGCAACAGGCGTGGTCAAGCGGGAAGTAGTCCGGGTAATCACCCCGGGCCTGGTCACCGACGACCAGATCCTCGATGACAAGAGCAACCGCTATCTTGCGGCGGTCTGCCTTAAAACCACCTGGGGATTGAGTATTCTTGATCTCTCCACCGGTGAATTTCTGGTTACCGAACGGCAGGGTATGGACGAGTTGCTGGACGAACTGCAACGCATGGCGCCGTCAGAACTCCTTTTGGAAGAGACAATTGATGAAAAAAATGCAGCCGCCTTTTCCGTGGCATTACCGGAGATCTGCCTGACCAGACGGCCGGCCACCATTTTCCAACGGGACAATGCCAAAGAGACCCTCCTTGATCATTTTAAAACCGCAAACCTGGCCGGTTTCGGCTGTGAGCATATGAAATCAGGGGTGGCCGCAGCCGGCGCGCTGCTTGCCTATCTCCATGAAACCCAGAAAACCGATCTCTCCCATGTGGAAAAGATTGCACCATTTGATATTGCTGATGCAATGAAGCTCGATGAAGCCTCGCGGCGCAATCTGGAACTCACCCAGACCATAGTCGGAGCAAGACGCGAAGGGACCCTGCTGGCCACCCTGGATCAAACCAGAACCCCCATGGGCGCCAGACTCCTGAAAAAGAGCCTGTTCTTCCCTTTACAGAATATCGATGCGATAAATAACCGCCTTGATGCGGTGGAACATCTCTATACCGAGACCGCCTTCCGGGAATCGTTGCGGGAAATGCTCGGCAAGGTTTATGATCTTGAACGACTTAACAGCCGCATCGTGCTTGGCAGCGGCAATGCCCGCGACCTCACCGCCCTTAAATCATCGCTGGCGCAACTGCCCATGCTGAAAAACTCCCTTGCAGGATGCGTTGGCCTCCTGGGGGAAATTCACGACCACATTGATGAATTAGCCGATATCCATGAGCTGCTGGAAACAAGCATCCGCGAAGACGCGCCAATAACAATCCGTGACGGCGGCCTGATCAAGGCCGGCCACGATGCTGAACTTGATGAGATCATCTCAATCCTCAAAGACGGCAAGAGCCTGATCGCCTCCCTTGAGGCGTCAGAAAAAAAACGTACCGGCATCAATAATCTCAAGGTCGGCTTCAACCGGGTTTTCGGCTATTATCTCGAGGTCAGCAAGGGCCAGCTTGCCAACGTCCCGGATTATTTCATCCGCAAACAGACCCTGGTAAATGCCGAACGCTTTATCACCCCGGAACTCAAAGAATTCGAAGAAAAAGTTTCCGGGGCTCAGGAAAAACGGCTTGACCTTGAATACCGTTTGTTCTCGGCAATCCGCGAAAAAACCGCCCAACAGAGCTCGCGGATCCTGCAAACCGCATCCTGCATCGCCAGAATTGATTTTTATTCGTGCCTTGCCGAGGTTGCCAGAAAACGGAAATACATTAAACCCACGGTGAACGACGGGGATGAAATCATCATCAGGGAAGGCCGTCATCCGGTGATCGAGCTCTCCTTGCCCATGGGCCGTTTTGTTCCCAACGACACCCATCTTGACCAGACCAGCAACGAGGTGTTGATTATCACCGGCCCCAACATGGCGGGGAAATCCACGGTTCTCAGACAAACGGCGCTCATCGTGCTCATGGCCCAGATGGGAAGTTTCGTCCCTGCCGAGGCCGCGACCATCGGCGTCGTGGACAGAATCTTCACCCGGGTGGGCGCTATGGACAACCTGCGCATGGGCCAGTCAACCTTTATGGTGGAGATGAACGAAACCGCAAACATCCTGAATAATGCAACGGACAGAAGCCTGGTTATCCTGGATGAAATCGGCCGGGGCACCAGCACCTTTGACGGATTATCGATTGCCTGGGCGGTTGCCGAGGACCTGGTGAATAAAAACGGTAAAGGGGTCAAAACCATTTTTGCAACCCATTACCACGAACTCACCGATCTCGCGGCAACCTCGCCGCGAGTAAAAAATTATAATATTGCCGTGCGCGAATGGAACGATACGATTATCTTTCTGCATAAACTCATGCCCGGCGGCACCAACAGAAGCTACGGCATCCAGGTGGCGGCCTTGGCCGGCGTTCCCCAACGGGTTGTCAGCCGCGCCAAGGAGCTGCTCCATAATATTGAACAGGGAGAATTCAACAAAAACTGCGCGCCGCGGATTTCCCCATCAAAGGGGCAGACCGCCGGGCATCCGAACCAGCTGAATCTTTTCCCCGGCAAACAGGACCCGCTGCGTAAACGCCTGGAGCAGATCCAACCGGACCGTTTATCGCCGCTTGACGCGCTCACCCTCATATATGAATTAAAAGAACTGCATAATGATGATTGACAAACACTCATTTTACTTCATCCGCAACAGGTTCAAAATGACACAGCCCGTCATCTCTTTACAATCCCGTCTCCTTTGCCTGCTGATCCCGTTGTTAGCTGCCTGCATTCTACTGGCAGATCCGGCAACATCCACTGCAAAAGACAATTTAAGTCAACAGTATCGCCAGGCAAAATCCTCTTTCAACAAACTGGTAAAAGATACAAAACAATCGCGCTCACGGGTGGAATGGCTTCAGGGGATACACAATTTCAGACAGGTCTATCTTGCCGACCCGGATGATCAGCATGCACCTTCTTCGCTTTTCATGATGGCCAGAATGTACCGCACCATGTACTCCTGGTCGAACAACCCCCTGGACCTGGGCGAGGCCCTTGCCTACTATGAAGACGTGGCCTCGCTTTTTTCCGGGCACCGGCTTGCGGACGACTCCCTCTATGCGGTGGGGGAAATTTATCTCGATGACAAAAAAGACAGTGACCATGCCGCCCGGGTCTTTGCAAAAATAGTTGCCCTCTACCCGGATGGAGATATGGCACAGACCGCGGCTGCACAGCTTAAAAAACTGCAACCAAGCACACGCCAGAACCTATCCGCCGATGAAATGCTGCAAATGCTCGACAGCTCGTCAAAAATCTCCCCATCCGGTGTGGAAAAAGCATCTTTGCAGCCCCTGCGATTCTGGTCAAACGAGGATTATACCCGGGTAGTAATTGAAACCACATCTCCGGTTGTTTTTAAAGATTACATGCTCAATAAAGACCAGAACCATTCAAAACGCCTGTTCATCGACCTTGAAAATTGTCAAATCCCTGATAATTTCCAAGCGACCGTTCCCATCCAGGATGGTCTGATACAGCAGGCCCGCAGTTCGCAATATTCTGCCGACAATGTCCGGGTTGTGCTTGATGCCCAGTCAATCGGCGATTATAAAATTTTCAGCTTGAAAGAGCCGTTCCGCGTGGTGATCGATGTTCGCGGAACAAAGAAGGTTGAAAAAGAAAATCAAGAAAAAATCCAGTCCACTCAGCCATTATCCATTGCACGACAGCTTGGCCTTGGCATCAACCGGGTAATCATTGATCCGGGCCATGGCGGAAAAGACTGCGGCGCCATAAGCCCCAGTGGTCTCAAGGAAAAAGATGTTGTGCTCAAAATTGCCAAAAAAGTCGCTGGTTTTCTTAAATCAGAAATCGGCTCTGAAGTTGTTCTCACGCGGGACAGCGACATTTTTGTTCCTCTGGAAGAGCGTACCGCCATTGCCAACAGCAGGAACGGCGACCTGTTTATCTCCATCCATGTGAATGCTGCACCCTCAAGCGATGTCAAAGGAATCGAAACCTATTTCCTCGATCTCACTTCAAACGCCGAAGCCATGAAACTTGCCGCCCGTGAAAACGCTACATCAGCAGGCCAGATGAGCAATCTGCAGGCAATCCTCATGGACCTTATCCAAAATTCAAAGATACAGGAGTCGGCAAAACTTGCTGAATACATTCAGGATAATATGGTGACCGGCCTCAACAGCCATTACCCGAACATCACCAACCTGGGCGTAAAAAGAGCGCCGTTCATCGTCCTGGTCGGTGCCCAGATGCCTTCCATCCTTGTCGAGATCTCCTTTCTCTCGAACCCGGAGGAAGAAAAACGCCTGAAAAGCGATAAATACCTCTCAACCGTTGCTGAAAATATCGTTTCCGGAATTAATCAATACGTCACCCACCTCAACATGGCAAACCTCATGTTAAAGTAAATCGCCTCATTCCAGACAAACAGAGACCCCACCAAAAAGGAGACCGACAGAACACACATTACTTTTTCATGCATTAATTCAAACTCGACTTAATGCAAAGAATTTGTCAATATATTCTAATCATACTTTTTCCCATAATTCATATATTGAGACTCTAAGAATGAATTTGATGAAAATTCTACAAAATAAAAAAGAAGAAATTTTATCTATCGCTCAATCTCATGGTGCAATTTCATTAAGGCTATTTGGCTCATTGGCACGGGGTGATGATCACCCGGAAAGTGATATTGACTTTTTGGTTGAGATGGAGCCAGGAAGATCCCTTCTCGATCTTATTGCCATGAAACATGAAATTGAAGATCTCATCCATAAGAAGGTGGATGTTCTCACAGAACAAGCACTCTCTCCTTATATCAGAAAGGATGTCCTCCGAGACTCTATTGCCTTATGAAAAAGGATTCCGTTTATCTTCATCACATCCTCGACTCTATTGAAAAGATAGAGACCTATTCCCGTGTCGGTAGAGAAACTTTCATGTCAACATCTCATTGGCAGGATGCAATTATCAGAAATTTAGAGATTATCGGAGAAGCGGTAAAACGATTAAGTGAAGACTTTAAAAGCAATAATCCAGAAATAATCTGGAGAGATATTGCCGGTCTCCGGGATATTCTCATCCATCAATATATGGGTGTGGACCTGAATACGGTCTGGAATGTAATCGAGAACAACCTTCCGGAATTAAAACAAGTCATTCTCAATAACCTGAAATCATAACCCTTCATTCCCCATCAACGTCTCTGCACAAACCTTGTCTAGTATAGCTTTTTGCTTTCTTCATGGGAACGGCATCACATCCACAGGATAAGGTGTAAGATCTGTTGGAATTGGCCGTTCATCGGCAAGCGGATCACAAGGAACATTCTGGAGCAGCAAATCAACATCCGCAATCCAGCAGTACCATTCAGCAAGATAATGATGTTGCCGGGTTCCTCTATATGTACCTGGCTGTTGGGGCTTAAGAGGAGTTGGGATTGGCCATATGATATTTCCGTCCGGGTCTCTCTCTTCCTGGGCCCTGGCACTTGAAAAAGAATAATATTCAGCCGAACTTTCTATGACTGAAGAATTCACAACAGTTATCCAGCTTGTATCCGGATCAGGCTTGTCCGTGAGAATAATCAACCTGGAGTATCTCCCTGCAGGCAAATTGTTAACCTGCGCTGCAAGGTAGGGTATGACCTGATTGGTCTGTGGGTCGAGCAATGAAAATGATAACTGATAGGTTACATCATAAGGATCGATATACGGTTCTCCCTCGGATATCTCATTCAAAACGTCATTGTTGTTCTTGTCCACATAATCGAGCATTGCCGGATCATTCCGGATCTGATCCGCAGTATATAGTTGATTGTCAATCACCACCTGGTCTGTTGAGTTCCATAGCACATGATGATCCGGTTCACTTAAGTTTTTCATGCCGACTGCCACCGCCACATCCTTTTCATCACCAAGCGTACCGTAAAATACCACTCGTAATGAAAGGTCGGTAATTCCAACAGGTATGGGATCGCCGGAAAAATCGAAATCAAATTGGACCCAATCGCCAGTACTCATTGTTTCTGCGGGCACGTTCCAAAAATCGGAGGTCGAATAGGAATAATCCGCTTCTCTCGATGTTTGACTCGGCGGATCAGTTGAAAGATCGGGCTGATAATCAGTGCGCCGTTTATACCTGGCTACGGCTATCATTTCCCCCCCCTGCATGATTTCGTCGGGTGTCGTGTTTCTCACCTTTGCCTTAATAGTAGTGAATGCCGGCATCAGTACAGGGCCGTTTCCAAAATCAAATTCCAAAAGCCTTGCTCCATCTGCAACCGAATAGACATGCCCAGACGGCTCGCTTATATCAAGAGTCCCGCGAAAAAAATAATCAATAAGAGCAGTAGAGTACCCAACGGCTCTTGGAACGAGTACGGATACATAATCTTCATGTACAAAGTCGTCCTGTCCGTAAGGAGTAAAATCATAATAGCCACCAATCAGACATTCCCGGGCCAGGTAACCCAAGGAGGCCAGTCTGATCACCTTACCGTCTCCTACATTTCCATGAATATAGATTTTATTATCTTTAAACCCATCTCTGGCATCAACTTCCTCAGGATTATTCCAGTCGATTAGCCAGACATCCGTGTCATTCTCAGCAGGATGCGGGAAATCACTGCTGAATACGGTGTCTTTGCTGAAAAAATTAGCATTGGTATATTCGGCCAGGCCGAGATTTGAGGTCTGGGTTATAAGCTTGTCTGGATTTGCTGTAGTGTATTCGTTCTGATCCCAAAGGGCTGATATGGGATAAGGAGCAAGGGCTTTATCAGCATCCGTCTTATGGTCGAGTTTCGTGAATATTGACGGATCGATCTTGAAACGGCTGGCAGGATCGTTCGGAAAATTGTAATTGATTTTTGGCTGGTTTTCTACTTTTGAAGCCCACTTTTCATAAGGATCTTTGCGCCAGGTGGGTTCCATAATGATACCTCCCAAGGGATGCGAATCATTCCTGACATGCACGGGAACCGCCATGTCGGCTACCAGGTGAGTCAGATGTCCGACTGACTTGAAGGTGTCGGCAAAATACTTTTCATCACCGGTTTTTAAAGCCTGATAATAATACTCCCTGGCCCATTCCCAGGAATTATAGTTGGGGAAAAAGAGTGTCGCGGTATTTAATTGCGACCAGACAATGGATGACCTGAAATAAGGCCAGAGAAAAATATCAAGCCCTGCTTCATCCCATGGTTTTAGGGGGTTATGAAAGTGCCTGAGATACCTGAATCCATAGATTGCACCGTCTTCGTCTGTGCCGCCACGACCAATCCACCTTTCAATAGTGAGTTTTACATTATCTTTTACAATGTAAGTATCTAATCCATATGTAAAGCCAATCATATTCAGAAGATTTGTAGTTTTTAAAATCGACTGGTTAGCGGCATTAATGTTTATTTCTGGATGAACTTTTTCATCGTCATAAGCATAACATGATGAATATACGAAGTAATATACAACAAGTAGAACAACAAAATGTTTGTATTTCATATTTTATACCAGATTCATGTGTTAAGGATTCAAACCAACAGCTTTCCTTTCAATTTCTTCAAGACTTTGTAATGTTCTGTATGCTTCAGGTGGTGCCGACCCTGGATATAAATTACTGAGATTATCCCTTCTCCCCTCCCTGGTCTTCAACTTCGGCAACTTGATGGTCACATACTGGTTTTCAGGAAATTCTCCATCCTGCCATTGACTGATACTTGTTCCTCGATGCCGAGGAAACGCACCATAACCCGGCTTGAAAATGATTGTCTGTGAGTGTGGTTGCCACACCTGAAACGGCCTGAAGGCAAATACCCTGTGTTTTATGTTGAATTCCCCGTTGGCATCGGTAAGGACCTCCACTGCATCGGCAAAATCGGTTACGGAATAAATCCCTTCAGTATAAAACCGCATGAAGACCACGGCGCCCTCTATGGGTTCCTCGGTTTCCTTGACCACCACCTTGCCCATGTATGGCCCGTAACTTTTCGTGATGGCGCATCCCGAACACAGGCCCAGGGCAATAATAATGAACACCAGATTTTTGATACATTTCATGAATATTTCTCCATGCATGTTTTAGAAACTCTCAATCTTCCAGAGACCTTTCTCGTCAAGGGTAAAATAGATATAGTATGTTATGATTACAGGAGAGCCATTTATATCATGAATCCTGTTAATCCTGTATTCCGCTCGATTGTCCTCAGTATAGATCATTTCAATCGGTTGCATTTCTGAGACGATCTGCGGCAGTTGAACAGCAAGAGCATTAAACATCCCACTGTATTGATCACGGGCTTTTTCGACAAAGTGAGCCAGACCGGTTTCAATATCACCCCCCGCCAACGCTGCTTTCATCCCATCCCATTTGGCCTTGAGAAGAATATCAAGCTCGGCTTTATCCATTACTAGAACTGATGCCGAGTCTGTATAAGGATCACCCAATTCATCCACCGCCTCAACAGTAAAGGTGTAGACGCCAGGTATAGTCATCCGCACCTTAAATGTGTCCTCCTCAGTCTCGGGTAAATACTCAACTGCTCCCGGCCCTGAGTCAGTGATTGTTGGAGCACCGGCAAAACCGAAGTTGCCGCGGACAATCAAACTGGTCTCAAACGGCGCAATGCCTGATTCCATTGTTGAGATGAGTCTAATGTAATCCCCACCGGGCTGGTAGAAAACCGTAATTGATTTGTCTGAAATCGATCCATCCGCCATTTCCGCCTGCACCGTAATCACATTCTCGCCTTCTTCAAGAATAACCCGATTGGCAATGTATTGGTCGCCACTGACCAAGGCAGGTATGCTGTTCACCGTTACTCCGATTTCATCACTACCCCCATTATAAATCGTACCCTTGACGGAAATATTCGGCCTGTCAATAATCTCGCCGTCTAATGGGGTTTCAATCTCCACCCTGAAGGCATTAGGATCAATTGAGGTAACAGTTACTGTTTCCTGTGCCGTTCCCGCAATATTTGTCGCAGTGATGGTGTAGGTAGTCGTCTGGGTTGGCGCAATTACCGTCGAGCTATCGGCAGTAATAATGCCGATTCCCGGTTCAATGGTCACGGTATCTACGTTGGATGCTGACCAAACAAGAGTTGCCGATTCACCGTTGAATATTGTTGAGGGGGTGGCTGAAATAGATGCTGTCGGCGGTGAGACAACCTCGATCGTCACACTTGATGATACCTCACCCCCTGGACCTGAAGCTGTTAATGTATATGTTGTAGTTTCTAATGGAAGAACATCTCTTCTTGTATAACTAGGCACAATCCCTATCCCATTATCAATAGAAGTCGTTGTTGCATATTTTACTTCCCAACCTAACCATGCTCTATTGCCTAAAACCACTTTTGTGGGCTGGGCATTAAAAAAAACTATTTCGGGGGGGCTCGGTCGGACATTGACAGTTATACTATCAGTAGTTGATCCTCCTCTACCAATAGCTGAAATTGTATAAATCATTGTCTGAGTGGGATATACCCTTGCTTCTCTACTCCAGACATATATAGATGACCAACCATATGATTGTGTAAATTCCGCAGTATAAGCATCCTCGATAGACCAAGATAAATATGCTGGTTCTCCCTGCATAATGTCCATAGGGTCAGCAGTAATACTGATATCAGGGGGGTACAACACCAATACCGTCACGCTGTTTTTAGCTATTCCCCCCGAACCTGTTGCCGACAAAGTATATATAGTCGTTTCAATGGGAGTAACTGTAAGAGATCCGCTTGCCGGAACTTCGCCTATTCCATTATCAATAGTAGCTGTATCACCCTCAGACCAATTCCAGGAAAGAGTGGTTGATTCTCCCCCGAAAAGTATTAACGACGAAGCTGTAATATGGGCTTCCGGAGGCACGGGGCCGAGAGTTACTGTTGTTGATGATGTTGATTCTCCAAGTGGACCGGAGGCATGAATGGTGTAGGTGGTTGTATCAGAAATTGAAATAGCGAGAGTGCCGTTACATGGGACAATCCCTATTTCTGGTTCGATAAAACAGGAATCCGCCTGAATCGAATGCCAGGACAGGGTCGCCTCGCCGGTTGGAGTTATAGGTGGCCCTGCATCAAGATCTACGTAGACTTCCGGTATTGGAAAAATATACGCAGCACCAGCCCCCCCACCATTGTCACTATCTCCCGCAGCCCCCGCATTACCCAACCCTTCAGGATCAAGATATCCGGAACCGATAACCGCAAGATCATCATACAGTGAAACCCTGAAGCTATAAGCAAAATCTTTGTGGTAGCTTGTGGGTATTCGGGCAGTTTCAGCCCAGGATTCACCTTCTCTTTTGTAAATATATGCTGATACATTCTCCCCATATTGGTTGTTATTGTAGTCGCCAACAATCGCATAATCACCATTTATGGAAACAGAATCGCCATAATTCACACTACTTTCAAGACTTGGCTCCAACCTTGCTACTCGAGTCCATTGCCAACCATCTCTCTTGTAAATATAAGCATTCCCACCATATGGATTATTATTTTTACTACCAACTATGACGTAGTCCCCGTCAATGGACACGGAACGTCCAAAATTATAGACAAGATCAGTATCAGGCGGAAGAAGTTTTGTATGTTCGATCCAGGCATCATCTTTTCGCTTAAAGACATAAACCGACCCGCCATAACCATCATCCTTATTGCCTTGTGCGCCTACTACTGCATATTCCCCGCTAATCGCAACCGCATTACCAAAATAATCCACTTGATTATTATCGTCTGGTAGAAGTTTGGCGTGCTGAGCCCAGCTTTCCCCTTCACGTTTAAAAATATAAGCCGCCCCTGAATCAATTAATGAATTGTTTTCATACTTATGGGCGCCGACAATAGCATAGTCGCCGTCTATATCCACAACAGTGCCAAATTCCCCTTCTTCGTTAGGGTCGCTTGCTTTAAGTTCCGCCTGCTCGATCCATTTATAGCCGTCGCGTTTATAAATAAATGCCGAACCAGGAAGAGTCGAGTAGCCCCCATCCGCTCCGATTATTGCATAATTTTCGGAAATTGCCACGGCTTTGCCAAACCTGTCAAGCGACACACCCCTAGCGGGCTTGAGCTTGACAGGGCCTACACTTATTTTCACATTGGAAGTCGCTTTGCCGTCAGGACTGATAGCAACTATCGAATAAATTATGGATTCTGAAGGTGTAATCGTGACCGAGCCGTTGGGAGGTACGCTGCCAATATCAGGAATTATCACACATGACTCGGCATTTACTGAATCCCAAGATAATATTGCTGACTCACCAAAACCTATCATTTCATTATCAGCTTCAATACGGACAGTAACCTTGGGCACATCATAGAAATATATTGCTCCATTATTTAGATCATATAAAGGATAAAGGTGTGGGGCGCCAACCATAATATTATCCCCGCTGATAGACACAGAGGTTCCAAACCGGTTACCAGGAGCGCCGTCACAAGAAGTTATTTTTAAATGGTCCTCCCATATGTCTCCATAACGTTTATAGACATTTATTGCCCCGGCGCCACTGCCATTTTCTTCATCATATATACCAATAACCGCCGTATCACCACTGATAGAAACTGCATGAGCAGAACGCATTAAACTCGTCTTCTGTTTATAACTCAGTCGAGCCTGTTCAACCCATTGAGTGCTGTCATTCTTAAAAACATACGCTATATAGGGGTCATCGCCACTTTCGTTTCGCGCACCTTTTCCTACAATTAAGGTATTACCTTCAATTGCCAATGAACTTCCGAAGCCATCTGATTCTTTAGGGTTACTTAAAGTTATTTTTTCCTGCTCATGCCATCCATTCTCGTCGCGCTTGAATACATATACAGCACCAGCATTCCATACACCTTCTTCATCCCTGCTTGGTGCCCCAATAACCGCATAATCACCGCTGATTGAAATGGAGCTACCAAATTGATCGCCAGGTACGGCATCGCTTGCAAACAACTCAGTTTGTTCAACCCAATTTTCTCCTTCTCGCTTGAACACATATACTGAAAAAGCATTCCCTAAACTACCGACAAAAATATAATCACCGCTGATTGCCACTGTTCTCCCGAATTTGTCCCGAAGAGAAGAATCATGCGGTATGAGCTTGGCGGTTTCAACCCAGTTTTCTCCATCTCGTTTATATACATATGCTGCACCTATTACATATGTTACATATGAACTATATTCCCCATCAGCACCTACAACAGCATAATCACCATCCATTGCAACTGATTTACCGAATGTAAAATGATTTTTTAAATCATTGGGAGTTAGCTCGCTTTTCTTGACCCAACCTTGAGCTTCATTTTTATAGATATATGCTTTGCCATAGGCATACCTAGAACCGGAATATGGTGCCCCAACGATGGCATATTCACCACTCATGGCACCCGAATAACCCAACCATTTTGAATAATTTTCAACAATTTTTTCTGCGCCGAGACATGCAGACTTATGGTACACGGTTACGGGATATTCAGAATAGGCAACAACCGGTTCGTTGACATCGTCGTCAATAATTGCATAAACATAAAAAGCACCATTTGATATCTGTGAGGTGTCCCAGAAGTATTCATCTCCGACACCATCAAGCTCGGCGTTTATCCCGGCAACAATGAGTTTTCCATCCATTCCCTGATTATCTACATCATAGAAAAGCGAAACCGTTGCGTTACCGACAGGGGCATCATCCATCCATTGAATTATAAATCCCGCGTCAGCAATATCCTGCATATTATTTGGTTCAATTATGGTTACAGTTGGCTCCGCATTCAATTCCAAAACTTCTACGATCACTGTTGCTGTTTCTGTACCCCCAGGACCGGAGGCTGAGATAGCATATGCTGTTGTGACTATAGGATTAACTGACAATGATCCCGCAACTTGAACATTCCCTATGCCGTTATCAATACTTACTGTCTCGGCATTCGTTGAACTCCATGATAAAACCGCCGACTCACCGTTATAAATTGTCATGGGATCGGCACTCATTAAAACCGTGGGAGGCTGGGGCGGATCGCTTACATTAATAGTGGTTTGGTCTGTAACTGTTTCGCAAGGTCCCACCGCAGATATTGTATATATTGTAGTTTCGAGGGGGCTTACAGATATTGATCCGCTTAAATCGACAGAACCAATTGCCGGTTCTATACTGACAGAGACAGCGTTAGTGGAATTCCATTCCAGAGTTGTTGCTTCCCCGGTGTAAATTGAAGCTTGTTCAGCCGACAATGCTATGCTGGGCGTTTCAGCCTGGCAAAAAACACTAATTGAGAGATAGCCTTCCGGTGCACCATTCAATTCCACAACGATGGTGTTTTCTGAATTGAGGTTTAATACAGTTTCTAGAAGGTGTACGTTCTGGTTGAAATCACTTGGGCGAAATATTTCAATTCCATTTACACTAACAGTGGCGCTGCTTACTTGATTATCAACACGATGTTCGCCATTCCAGCTGCCATTCTCGACAGTAAATAATGCCTCACCAGCGGAAAATTGAAATGTATCTGTATAGACAGTTGTTTGTCCGATTGATCTCGTGTATGTCTTTGGTCCAAATATTGTGCTTCCAGATACCGGTGAACTAAATACAACAATGCATAAAATCAATTGGAGTAATAAAAATAGTTTTTTCATAAAAGTTATCCTGACCAATGGTATGCGAGCAAAAAGGATAAAAATGATTGTCAGGATTAACTAACAAAAAACACACTCCCTCGTCAATAAAAAATGCATCGGATTGTTATTGCCACTTTACACAACTTTTTATTTGAGATTCAATTTCGAGAGGAATCTATAGCCTGTCAGTGTCAATTACGCTTAAATACTGTATGGTGACTGTCTAGTTCACTTGATTGTCTCTGGGGTAAACCTTTTTGATGAGTTCATGGTGTAATATTGCAAGACAACATTACAAACTGCATGTAATATTTTGATGATTATGTACATGAAATCCACTACCTTTTCCAAATTCTTAATTATTTCTTTAATCCTCCAAGCCTGCATTCTTCTAAGGGCAGATATCTCTGCTGCAGAGCCTGCGGCGCCTCACCAAAAACCCCTATGGGAAATGGGCTTGTTCAACAGCGCCATGTCTTTTCCCCATTATCCCGGGTCCAACGAGCAAAGCTACTATGTCCTGCCGTTTCCTTACTTTGTCTATCGGGGAGAATATTTCAGATCCGACCGGGACGGCTTCAAAGGAATGTTCTTCAAATCAAGGTATCTGGAATCAAGTATTTCATTATCAGGATATCCGCCCATTGACGGTGACAATGGTGCCAGGGAAGGCATGCCTGAGCTTGGGGCGCTGTTCGGGGTCGGCCCGGAACTGAAATGGCACATTACCAACAATGAATCAGATCACCCCCTCTACCTTTCAACCGCGATTCAGGGGGTCTCTTCAGCCAGATTCAATTCCTTTATATCCATTTATTATGAAGGAGTCCGCTACAGTGCAACACTGCGATACAAGAATGAAACGCTCTTAAAGCCACCGGGATCTTCTTTAGGAATAAGCGCCGCGCTGTATTATGCCGACGCCGACCTGAACGGTTTTTTCTATGACGTTGACCAGGAATACATCCGAAATGATCGACCCTACTATCGCTCCGGGAAAGGACCTGCCGGGCACAGCCTGGCAACTTACGTGGTCTACGGCCTCAACGACAAATTTTCAGTGAGCGGCTATCTCAGATGGGACAATGTTTCACACGCAGTTTTCAACGACAGCCCCCTGGTCAAACAGGACGACACCTTTATTGTCGGCATATCGCTGATCTGGAAAATGTATAAATCCAAGAAAATGGTGGATGCGGATTAGTATTTACCATCCAACCGTTGATGGATTCATCTTTATTCAAGGGAAATAATCTGATCGGTGACCTCGGTGAATGCCACATCATGGCTGATCAGGAAGAGTTGGTCGTACCAGTGCTCGGTGACCTCCTCGCGGCCGACATCGATTGCCCGGAAGGCCTGGGCGAGATTTTCCCGGCGCGCCGCGTCAAGGTTTGAGGTGGGCTCGTCAAAAAACGCAACCCGTGCGCCGATGGTCTGCAGCAGGGCGAGGCGCAGGGCCACCACGGCGCTCATTGTCTGACCGCCGGACAACTGGTCATCGGTTCGCTCCCGCAACTCCCCTTCCGGCATGTCCCGCAGAATGATCTGGTATTTATCGCCCCAGCACAATTCCTCATCGGTTTCAGCAATGCTGCGGTAAATGCGGTCCGCCCGTAAACTTATTTCCTCGCGGAAACGCTCTGAAAGCTGCGCCGAAACATTATTGAAGATCCTGGTGCGCAGGAATTTAACCAACTCTTCCTTGCCTTCAAGGGTTTTCTTCTGAGCCTCCCGTTCCTTGATCTCCTGTTTAATCTGCTGCATTTTCTTGATCTCTTCGTCAAGACGGAGGCGGTCCTTGCCAAGGTCAGTGATTTTCTGCTTGAGGGTGGCAACACCGGCGAGCAATTGCTCTTTTACCAGGCGTTCTTCGGCATGACGCATGGGATCATACTCTTTTTCCAGGGTAACAAGTTCTTTCTGTCTGGCAGCAAGATCCTCTTTCAACTTCTCAATGAGCGCCAACATCTTTTTCAGGGATTCACGCCGATTATTCAAATCCTGCGCATCCTTCTGGTTGGCAAAGAATGCATCGCGCGCGGCCTGATGTTGGGTGCGTAATTTCTCGATCCTGGTTATTTCCGCATCAAGATTACTGTATCGTTTAAGGTCTTCTTTCCGGGCTAAAGCCTTTTTGTCAGCCTCTGCCTGCTGTTTCCTGGTCTCTTCAAGCCCTTGTTGGCGCTTATTATTTTCCTGTCGCCTTCTGGACAGGGCGGTCAGCTGTTTTTCAAGTTCCTGGGCGCGTACCGCAAGTGCATCCAACTCCTGCCGGGCTTTTTCAGCTGCGTCGATCTCCTGATTCAGCCCAGCCATTTGTTTGACCAACTCAAGGCTCTCTTTGTCCAGTTCGGCTACCCTGCTGCTGAAGACGTCACGGGGTGCCTTACCGGCAATATTTTCACACGGTTCCTTGAAAAAAGGACAAACACCCTGGGCCAATTTTTCCTTGCCTTCCTGGAGGCCCAGCCGCTTGCCTTCAATAAGACCTTGTGCCGAGGAGAGCTTTTTCAGCTCTTTTTTCAGGTCCGCCAATCGCGCCGCATTTTTGGCAAGGCTTTCATCCGCCACCAGGGTTTTCTGCTGGTCCCTGATTTTACCTTCCTCTTCTGTGAGCTGAAGGTCAATCCTTGAAACTTCTCTGCTTTCGTGTTCCAGGGTCTGGGCCAGGCGGGTAGTTTCCTTATCCAGGACACTACTCTCCTTTTCGATCTGCCTTCGCTGCTTGTCCTGCTGCCGCAGCGACGCAAGACTTGCCTCCGCCGCGACAAACGCCTCCTTGCCCGCTGTGCTTTTTTCAAGAGTTTCAACGGCCGATTCGGCTTCTGCGACCCGCTTTTTCTGGTCGGCAATTTTCGCTTCCCCGTCACGAATACGGTTTTGAAAAATCTGAATATCCGACTTCACCGCATTGGTTGTTTTTTCCTGCGCGTCCAGTTTGGCAAGCTGCTTTTCGGTCTTCGATAATGTTGTTTCTTTTCCCGTCAGTTCCTTCTTCTGTGCTTTTGCTTCCGCATCCAAACCAGTCAATTCCTTCTTGCGTTCGGGAAGCACTGCAATCTGTTCCTCTTTGCCCTGTATCTCCACGCTCAATACTTCAATTTTATTTTTGACTGCTGCCAGCAGGGTGCTGGTGCCCTTATAGGTTTTGCGCCAGGCATCAATCCCCAAAATCTCGTCAAAGGCTTCCTGACGTTTGGTGGGTTGTTTGAGGACAAAGGGTCCGAGAAATTCGTTCTGAAAGGGGCCGATCACCAGTTTGTATTGCTCGGCCAAGGGGCGACCGCTATCAAGACCCAGGAGTTCCTTGAGTCGCGCTTCGGTTTCCTGGGCGCCGGCATGGTCCTCCACCTCAAAAGCGCCGCCGATTTCTCTGGCCAGCAGCCATTTGGATCCGGCCCCGACACTGCGGGAGGCCTGAAAGGTCTCTTGAGCATCGGTTTGAAAGGTTACGGTGATTTCTCCCTTTTTAGCGCCGATGGTGATGAACCGCTCGATATTACCGACAAAATCGCGGGCATCAACCCCGAACAGGGCATAGCCGATAGCCTCAAAAATCGTACTTTTCCCCGCGCCGTTGTCACCGGAAAGGACGTTGATGCCATTGACAAAGTGCAGCTCTTTGTCGCGATGGGATTTGATATTTTTGAGTGAAATGGAAAGTATCTGCATGTGTCAGTTCTGCTCCGAGAACAACCCGAGCAATTCATCGTCTTCAACATCACCCTTCAAAACCAGATCCCGGATCGCTAGGGACAACCTGGCCAACTCCTGCTCCCGGCCCTTATAAATGCTGTGGGCACCGATCAATTCATGGAGCACATCATTTTCAATCTCAGCAAGGGACTTTTTCACCAGGTCCTCACACCCGGCGCGGGTCAGAAGAGACAGGTGGTTTTTTATTTCAACGTGCAATGGCGCGGCAAACTCATCCAGTGCCAGGCGCAGTCGTTCGCGCCCCAGTTCAAAAGGGTGAAATCCCACCCGGCCGGTGAGTTTCAATTCCAGCAGAGGCTGGCGCCCGTCATTCTGTCCAATAAGCTTTTCGCGGACCTGATCACGAAAACTGTCAAGGGCGGTATGAGCATCCGGCGCGCCATCCAGATTGATCACCTCCACCAGCATGGGCCGGGGATTGACGGGTCTGAATTCCGGAGAAAACCTACCCTCGTCAATGGTAACAAAATAATAGCCCTTATCGTATTTTTCCTCGCCGAAATTCACCCGTTCCGGGGCGCCGGGGTTATAGGCGTAAGGTTTTCCTTCCGGGGTTTCGATGACGTATGGCTTGTGGCCGTGGCCCAGGGCGACATAAGCGAATTTTTCAGCCAGGGGATGGGCCTCTTCGATCGTCATATTGCCGATCTCAACCGGTGAATATTTCCAGATGCCCACATGGAAGAGCAAAAGGTTATTGTCGGTGGTCGCCGCATTGCAGATGCGTTCAACATGGCTGCCGGCCTGAGCGCCGATATAGCCAAGGCCATAGATATTAAGACCGTTGATTATAATATGGCCGCCCATGCCGGTTTGTTCATCAAATGGCTTAAAAAGGTATTCGCCGTCTTCGGTACGGTCCGGACGCAGCAGGCGGATATAGCCCATTTCGGAAAGGGCTTCCATCCAGGAAATATTATTGCGCCGGTGAATCCAGTCATGATTGCCTTCAATGGCAATACACGGAATGCCGGCCTGCTTCAGGGGTTGCAGGGTTTCGATGGTCTTGGCAAAGGTCTTGGGGAGGATCTGGCCGGTGTGGAAGAGATCGCCGCCGATCAGCACAAAGTCAACCTTTTCACGCACCGCATCTCCCACGATACCTGCCAGGCAACTGAAGAAATCTTCGTAGCGCGCCCCTTCGCCCGGCGAGTTGCGGTAGGTTTTACCAAGATGTATGTCGGCTGTGTGGATGAAGCGTGTCTGCATAATTTCTATTCAATGAACTCCTGCCCGCTATTCTTTTTGATTTCATAACTTGTACTTCTACCGCTCCCTGGTCTCCTTTGCACCAGACCCTTTTCTTCTAGATCTTTCAGGTCGCGACTGGCAGTGACCTTACTGCATTTTGTCATTCCAGCATATTTACGGGTGGTCATGAAACCTTCAAAACGCTCCCCGGCATCCAGTAATTTATTGAGAACTTTACGCTGCCGGTCATTGATCCCTGCTTCGCCATACAAATTCCAAAATGCCGCTTTCTGGACCACCTGATCAATGATCCATCGCGATTCATCTATTGCGGCGCTGAGTGTCTTAAAAAACCATAACAGCCAGCCGTTGATATCAAGCCCTTGTTTACCGGTTTCTTCAAGAATATGATAATAGCCTTTCTGATCCAGGCGAACATGCCTGGAAAAAGATATCACCTGAATTGGCAGGGGGAAATCCATTGACAGCAGATAATCGGTTATGGCCCTGCCGACCCTGCCGTTGCCGTCATCAAAAGGATGAATCATGATGAACCAGAGATGCGCGATTCCGGCCTTGAGAAGAGAATCGATCCGGTTATCACTGTTAACCCATTGCAGAAAGCGAGCCATTTCAGCAGCAACACCACTACCCGGAGGCGCAAGATAATGGACTTTTTCCCTGGTTATCGGTCCGGAAATAATCTGCATGGGCTCTTTCCCCCGGTATGCACCGACGCGGATCTTATTGAGTCCGGAATAACCGGTGGGAAAAAGGGCGGCGTGCCAGGCAAACAACATCTCTTCAGTGAGCGGCCCGCCGGTATTCTCCCGGGCATCCATCAGCATGGCCACCAGATCATCTGTTCGCCTGTCGGAAGCATCATGATCTACCGGTAGCCCGAGACGCTTCCTTGCCGAGGCTCTTACCGAGCTGCGACGCAACATCTCTCCTTCAATGGCTGATGTTTCAAGGGCATCCTCGGTCAATACCTGGGCTCTGGCATCCAGCAGGCTGTCCACCGCAAGAGTACGACAGGTCATTTCAAGACCGCCCATCAGGCGAGATAAAGCGGTGAGTTCCGGCAACAACTTCCCGGCATCGTAGGTGAAATCAGGCCAGCCCCTGTGTTGCCATATCCATTTCTGATTCGATTCCATGGGATAATCATATCAAACGTGACACGATTAAGCAAGATAATCGCATCAAACTGCATGCGGGTGACTCATGAAAAGCTCGAAATGCGAAACAATCAGGATCGAAGAAAAAAATCTCTGTCGGTAGTTATTTAGTGGTAATCACGATTTTTTTTATCCTTGCCCGCAAATAGCAGAACACATTTTTACCAGATTTGACCCTGACTTTTCCTGCAGGAAATACGGGCTAATCATTCATAAATATGATTATAAGGGATGATGTTCTTCAAACCCCTTGCTGCCAATGCCGCTGAACCGCCCATGCAACGACACCTGTTGCTGCCAATACTGCTTTCCGTGTTCATCGCCCTTCTGGGGATCGGCATCATTGTCCCGGTCATGCCGGTGTTCGCCGAAAGTCTCGGAGCCGGAGGTCTGGCCCTGAGCTTCATCGTTGCAGCCTTTTCCCTCACCCGGGGGTTTTGTCAGCCGGTGGTGGGTAATCTTTCAGACCGTTGGGGACGGAAGAGATTTCTCGTTGCCGGCCTTGCGGTCTATGCCCTGGTGGGTCTGATGATGCCTGAGGCCACCACCATGGGCTCGCTGCTATTGATCCGCGCCCTGCATGGTGTGGGCTCGGCAATGATCGTGCCGGTGGCCATGGCCTATGTCAGCGATCTGGCGCCGGTGGGCCAGGAAGGCCGCTACATGAGCCTGCTGAATATCGCCATCTTTACCGGGTTCGGCAGCGGCCCGTTGCTGGGCGGAATTTTTACCGATCTCTGGGGTATGGCCTCGGCCTTTTATTTTATGGCGGGCTTCAGTTTTCTCGCCCTGATGCTGATCCTGCTGCAATTACCGGCAAGTCCGGCGTCCTCCCGGAAGAATAAACGCGGTGCCGGAGTGATCAAATCCCTGGGAATGATGCTTGCTTCCCGCCGCACAGCCGGGATTCTTATGACCCGTCTGGCGACGATGATTATCATGGTGCCCACCATGGCTTTTCTTCCCCTGCTGATGCACCAGCTGTTTCAGGCAAGTGGTAAGGAGATCGGCCTGGTGATCGCCGCCCGGACCCTGGTTAATGCCGTATTGCAGTCCCCCTGTGGCCGACTTGCAGACCGGATGGACAAAATACTCCTGCTGCGGGCTGGCTGTCTGATCATCAGCACGGTGATGTGCCTTATACCGTTGGCTGGTAATTTCTGGGTCCTGATCGGATTGTTTGTGATCCTGGGCAGCGGTGAGGCACTGATCTGGCCGACCCTGGGGGCGCTGGCCACCGAAGAGGGGCGGCGTTTTGGTCAAGGGACCATGATGGGGGCATTCAACCTGGCGATGAGCGGCGGAGTTTTTATCGGAGCCATGGGGGCGGGTTTCACCTCCGACCTTTTCGGCCTGCACTGGTCTTTTGTGCTGATCGGTG
>JAHJJF010000062.1 GCA_018823135.1 Pseudomonadota bacterium | reverse complement strand
TGCCGCAGATCCCTTCCCGGCAGTCATGGTCAAAGGCCACCGGTTCTTCACCTTTGTGGATGAGTTGCTCGTTGACCACGTCTAGCATTTCAAGGAAAGACATGTCGGTTGATATGGGGCCGGTCTCAAGGGTCTGAAATGAGCCTTTGGCATCGGGACCTGATTGACGCCAGATTCTGAGGGTAAGATTGATGTCTTTCATTTATAACTCCTTTGGCTGGGCTTGACATTTTCAAAGGAGAGGTGTTCTTTATGGAGGGTTGGCGCTTTGCCTGCTCCTTCATGTTTCCAAACCGAAACATGGGTGTAATTCTCGTCATCGCGTTGTGCTTCGTTTTCATCTGTCTGGCTTTCTTCTCGCAGGTGACAACCGCAGGATTCGTTGCGGTCAAGGGCATCAATCACCATTAATTCGGCAAAATCGATGAAATCCGCAACCCGGCCGGCCCGTTCCAGGGTCTGGTTCAGGTCTTCACTTGAACCTGCGACCAGGAGGTTCTGCGAAAATTCATCCCTGATTTCAGGAATCCGCAAAAGCGCTTTTTTAAGGCCTGCATCATTTCGTGCCATACCGCAGTGATCCCACATGAGCAGGCCCAATTCACGATGAAAATCATCCGGTGTACGTCTGCCGTTTATTGCAAGCAATTGCTGGATACGCTCTTTTGCCTGGGTTTCGGCATCTTTGAAATGTGGATGGGTGGTTTGTCTCGCAGCAGTATCCGACGAAGCGAGATGCTCGCCGATGGTTGCCGGCAGGATGAAATAGCCGTCGGCAAGGCCCTGCATCAGGGCGCTGGCCCCGAGACGGTTTGCGCCGTGATCGGAGAAATTCGCCTCCCCTAGAACAAAGAGGCCGCGGACATTGCTCATCAGCTGATAGTCCACCCAGAGTCCACCCATGGTGTAGTGGACCGCAGGATAGATCATCATCGGTTCTTTCACCGGATTGCTTGCGGTGATCTTTTCATACATCTGAAAGAGATTGCCGTATTTCTTCTGGATGGCTGCCTCTCCCTCCCGGCCTATGGCATCGGCAAAGTCAAGATAGACCGCAAGACCTGTTTCCCCCACGCCAAGACCTGCATCGCATTGTTCCTTGGCGTTTCGCGAAGCCACATCCCGGGGGACCAGATTGCCGAAGCCGGGGTATTTTTTTTCAAGGTAATAATTCCGTTCAGATTCAGGGATATCAGCGGGTGCGCGGTTGTCGCCTTTTTTGACAGGCACCCAGACCCTGCCGTCGTTTCTCAGGCTTTCGCTCATCAGCGTCAGCTTGGACTGATAGGTGCCGTGTACCGGGATGCAGGTGGGATGGATCTGCACAAAGCACGGGTTGGCAAATCCGGCACCTCGTTTATAAGTCCGCCATGTGGCGGTGACATTGGAGGCCATGGCATTGGTGGAAAGATTATAGACATTGCCGTAGCCGCCGGTTGCCAGGACCACGGCATCTGCGGCATGGGATTCTATTTTCCCTGTGATTAGATTTCGGGTGACAATGCCCCGCGCTTTGCCGTCGATAACCACCAGATCCATCATCTCGGTGCGTGGATACAGAGTCACTTTTCCTGATTTCACCTGGCGCATCAGGGCGCCGTATGCACCCAGAAGGAGTTGCTGGCCGGTCTGGCCGCGGGCGTAAAAAGTGCGCGAAACCTGGGCACCGCCGAATGATCTGTTGGCAAGTCCCCCGCCGTATTCCCGGGCAAACGGCACGCCCTGGGCCACACATTGGTCGATAATGCTGTTGCTGATCTGCGCCAGGCGATAGACATTGGCTTCTCTGGCCCTGAAGTCACCGCCTTTAATGGTGTCGTAAAACAGCCGCCAGATGCTGTCACCATCGTTCTGGTAATTCTTGGCAGCATTGATCCCGCCCTGGGCTGCGATGCTGTGCGCGCGGCGCGGGCTGTCCTGAATGCAGAAGGTTTTGACGTTGTAGCCAAGTTCGCCAAGGCTTGCCGCTGCTGATGCGCCGGCAAGGCCGGTGCCGACAACGATTATTTCGAATTTCCGTTTGTTTGCAGGATTGACCAGCCTGGTTTCAAAACGGCAGTTATCCCATTTTTCCTGGAGAGCACCGGAGGGTATGCGAGGATTCAAGTCCATTTTTCGTCCATTTATTGTAGAAACCATTCAGTCAATAACGCCAGGATCGGGATCAGCATGAAAATTGAGCACAAAATAACAGCGGCGCCCAGCCCTGCGTTTTTCAGAAAAATATTATATTTAGGGTGATTGATGCCGGCGGATTGGAACATGCTCCAGAATCCGTGGCTCAGATGGACGCCCAGCGTCGCCAGGGCAAACAGGTAAAATATTGCTGATCCGGGACTGCCCAGGAGGTCTCCTACCATTTCTGAAGGAGTCGCGGTGACAGTTGTGAAGTGGAAGTTTTCAAGATGCGCCAGGATGAAGATCAAAAGAATCAAACCGGTGTAGGGCATGGTTCTTGAGTTCCAGCTCCGGGTGCCTTTGGAGACGGCATAGGGGTCAGGCCGGGCCTTGAGATTATCAACATAGAGGAAGAAGGCGGTGAGAATATGGGCTAGAAAGATAAGTGCCAGGATCACTTCAAGGATATGGAGGAGGAAACTTAAGGAATGCAGATGCGATGCATAGCTGTTAAAGGCGTCTTTGCCGAAAAAGGAAAATGAATTGCCGATAAGATGCGCAAGCAGGAAGAAGCTCAAGAAACTGCCCGTTGCCGCCATGATATATTTTTTACCGACGGATGATCGGATCAGGGAGATGAACAATGACATAACTCCATAAGGGTTTTACAGTGGGATTTAATTTACAGTAAAGTTTTGGAGAAAGAAAAGAAAGTGGAATTAATCTTATTTCACTGTAGGAAAATTTCTTATGGGATGACATGCTAGCTGTAAATATTTTTGTGTAACTCTTGATTCCAGCTCTACTTTAAGAAAGAAGTATAAAGACAAAATGAACGTTTAGTGGATTCAGTTATGGTAGCGAGCAACAAGAAATCAGGATATCTCAAACTGTACGGTACAGGCGAACTTGAGAAACGGGCAGCCCTGCTCCATGAGCAGCTTGACGATTGCCGGCTCTGTCCCCGGGCCTGCGGCGTAAATCGTCTTGAAGACCAGCGAGGTGTGTGCAGTACCGGTGAGCAGGCAGTGGTCTCAAACTATAACGCCCATTTCGGTGAAGAAAGCCCCCTGGTGGGGGTCAGTGGTTCCGGGACGATTTTTTTTACGAATTGCAGTTTACTCTGCGTTTTTTGCCAGAATTTCGAGATCAGTCATCTGGGGGAAGGGCATGTTGTAACCTCCGGGCAGCTTGCCGCAATCATGGTGAGTCTCCAGAAACAAGGCTGCCATAACATCAATTTTGTCACTCCTTCACACGTCGTACCACAGATTGTCGCGGCGTTGCCCCAGGCAATTGAAAACGGCCTGAATGTCCCTCTGGTGTATAATTCCAGTGGCTATGATTCGGTGGAAACCCTGAAATTGCTGGATGGCATAATCGATATATACATGCCGGATTTCAAGTTCTGGAATTCAGAATCCTCCAAACGGTATGCCAAGGCGTCGGATTACCCTGAAAAGGCCCGAGCCGCAATCCTGGAAATGCACCGGCAGGTGGGAGACCTTGAAATCGACAGGATGGGCATTGCCCGAAAAGGGCTCCTTGTGCGGCACCTGGTCATGCCCGGCGGTTTTCATGAGACAAAGGCGATCATGGATTTTCTTGCAAGAGAAATTTCAATGCATACCTATGTCAATGTCATGGCCCAGTACCGGCCCTGCGGCAAGGCGTATGACTATCCGCCATTGGACCGGAGTCTGACCCATGAGGAATATGCAGAAGCGCTCCGCTATGCCAGGGAGGCGGGACTTGTCAGGCTGGACGAGAGGAACATGGTGCGGCTGTTACGACATCTCGGGGTGATTTAGCCTGATCCCGGGAAAGGTGCGGCTGAATACGGAAGTTTTGTTGCCGGGTATAAAGAATTGTATTTGCAGAAGTTATTTCTGTATTATGGATTACAGGTGCGGTTTAACTCAGGAAAAGGAAAAGAGGTCAGCCAATTGTTCAGACAGTTTACCCGGAAGGGATCAATCAAGATAATCCTGCCCTCGGTTCTGGCGGTGGTCCTTTTTGTCGCAGCGGTTTTCGGAATTATTCTCCCCAGTTATCAGGCAACTCTCATGGACAGCAAAAAGGCCATGATCCGTGAGTTGACCCAGGTTGCATGGGAGATGCTCATGGCAATCGAACACCAGGAAAGGAAAGGGGAATTGACTCGCAAAGAGGCTCAGGCCCTTGCCATCGAGCATATCAGGGAAATGCGCTACGGGACGGATCGCAAGGATTATTTCTGGATCAACGACATGCGCCCCTTCATGGTCATGCACCCATACCGGACAGACCTGGAAGGCCTTGATGTGTCCGGTTTCACCGATCCCAACGGCAAGCATCTTTTTCAGGCATTTGTCAGTATTGTAGAGAAACAGGGGCAGGGGTATGTGGATTATCTGTGGCAGTGGAAGGACGATTCCTCCCGCATCGTGCCTAAGCTCTCTTATGTGAAAGGCTTTCCTGCCTGGGGCTGGATTATCGGCACCGGCATCTATCTTGAAGACGTGCATATGGAGATTGAGAGACTCACCAGGCAGTTGACGGTTATTTCAGCGGTTATTGCCTTACTTGTATCGTTCCTGTCAGTCTATATAACCGTGCGGGCATTGAGGACCGAAGAAAAACGGCGGCAGGCGGAAGCTGAACTTGAGGAATATCAGGGGCAGCTTGAACAGATGATCGAGGGGCGCACCACCGAACTCCGGGAAGCCAATACCCGCCTGCATGCAGAAATCATTGAGCGTGAGGAGGCGGAAGCGATAATCCGTCGCCAGAATGATTTCCTCCATTCGGTGATAGAATCTCTTCCCTACCCGTTCTATGTGGTGAATGTCAGCGACCATACCGTGGTCCTTTCCAATACTGCCGCGGCGGACCAGGGCAAATGCCAGGGGGAAAAATGTTATACGATAACCCATAGAGGAGATAAGCCGTGTGATCCCGGGCAGGATGAATGTCCCGTTGCCGAAGTTGTGAAAACGAGGAAACCAACGGTGTTGGAACACAGACATTTTGATCCGGAGGGAGAAGAAGAATATGTTGAAGTTCATGGCTATCCAATTTTTGATGATCAGGGTCGGGTTGTACAGATGATCGAGTATGCAATGGATATCAGCGAGCGGAAAAAACTGGAAGAAAAACTTCGCCATGCCTCAATCACCGACGAAATGACCGGGCTGTATAACCGGCGAGGGTTTCTCGAACTTGCCAGGAATCAGCTGCAACTGGCGGGAAGAAATGACAATGAGTCTGTCGTGCTTTACATTGATCTCGATAACATGAAATGGATCAATGACAACCTGGGTCACGAAATCGGTGACCAGGCTTTGATTGAAACGGCAACTCTTTTGAAGAATCTGTTTCGGGAGTCGGACATTATCAGCCGTCTCGGGGGCGATGAATTCGTTGTTTTCATGAGCACCTTGAGCAACGGCGAAACCGAACGTTCGGTGGTGAAAAGGTTTGAGGATGAACTCAAAGCTCTGAACCTGCAGGAGGGCCGAAAATACCAACTCCTGATCAGTGCCGGAACAGTCCACTTTGACCCGAATGCTCCCTGCTCCATAGAGGAACTCCTTTCAAAGGCCGACACCCTTATGTATGAGCATAAGAAAAGGAAAAAATATGCATAACGTAAGTCTCTTTCGGCAGGCCAGGTCCTGATTCTTTCTTTTTCCTTGACAGAGAACTGTACATATTTTATCCCCATTGAAATATTCTATACAGGGAACCCCGTGAAAATCGGGGACGGACCCGCCGCTGTAATCCCGCTTTTTTAGTAGAAAAGAAAACCTTTATGGCCCGTTTTTGCCACTGATCCGCTTCAAGGCTGGTTGGGAAGGCTGTCATAATGGCGGGAAAGTCAGAAGACCTGTGCCTGGATGCCGAAGGGTAATTCTCCGCGGACAGAGGATTGCTTATGATCTTGAGGATAGAAGGGAAATCCCCGGGTCGATGAGACACATCGGTCCGGGGATTTTTTATGGCCGAATGCAGCCGATCCCAGGAACCGGAAATGAGGAGAGAGAAATGGGTTTACTTGAACAGACAATTGACAAAATTACCGGCCAGGATCAATCATTCAGGGAGCAGGCGAAAAATCGTCTGGACCAGTTGACCATGCCCCATTGGGCCCTGGGAAAATTGATGGATCTGGCCATGGATCTTGCCGGGATAACAGCGTCGATAAAGCCGCCGGTTGCCAGGAAGGCGATTATCACCATGGCCGGGGATCACGGCGTTGTGGCAGAGGGAGTCAGCAAATTTCCCCAGGAAGTCACCCCGCAGATGGTCTATAATTTCGTTAATGGCGGTGCCGGCATCAATGCCCTGGCCAATCAGGTCGGTGCTCGGGTGATTGTCGTGGATATGGGAGTTGCAGCCGATCTTTCAGACCTTGCCGCCAGCGGCAGAATAATTTCCAAAAAGATTGCCATGGGGACGCAGAATATGGCAGCAGGTCCGGCAATGACACGGGAGCAGGCAATTCAGGCCATTGAAAGCGGTATTGAGATTGCCAATGAACTGGCTGATATGATTGACCTGTTCGGCACCGGCGATATGGGAATCGGCAATACCACCCCAAGCACTGCAATTGTTGCGGCATTGACCGGTACATCTGTTGAGGAGGTGACCGGACGCGGCACCGGCCTTGATGACGATCAACTGGCACATAAAATCAGGATTGTCAAAAAGGCCCTTGAAGTGAATAAGCCGGACCCCAATGATGGAATCGATGTGCTGTCCAAGGTTGGCGGCTTTGAAATCGGTGGAATTGCCGGAGTGATTCTCGGGGCCGCGGCCCGCAGAAAACCGGTATTGATTGACGGATTTATTTCCACCGCCGGGGCGCTGATCGCCTATTCACTTGCCCCGAAAGTGCGGGAATATCTGATCGCCGCGCACCGCAGCGTCGAGCCGGGTCATACAATAATGCACCAGCATCTGGGATGTGAACCCTTTCTTGACCTGAATATGCGCCTGGGTGAGGGTACCGGCGCAGCCCTGGCAATGAACATTGTTGAAGCTGCGGCGCGGGTGCTCACCGAAGTTGCCACCTTTGAAGAAGCGATGGTCTCGGAATCCGATAAATAGTGTCTATCTCTAAATGGTCTTTTTTCTGAATTTCGGTGTCCTGCTCAAAAAATAATGCTCGGAATATCGTATATATGCCTGTGCTTATTTTTTTCGCAGTCCTCGGAGTCTCGTAAACTCGCTTACCTGAACTTCAAAAAAAATCCTCATTTATGGACAGACACTAAAAAGGGGCATGGCTATTAAATGGTTACTTTTTTGCATGCCTTGTCGCTTGCAATAATACAACATTATCATCGGTATTTCGTTTTGTTCTCATGTTTTTAGTTTGGAAATAGTATTGTTACGCAAAGGTCAAACATTAAAACAGAATTGCGAAATAATTATCCAATCAGGGTGATGCCGATGAAAAAGTTGAGTCAGTTTTTTCTCCAGGGTTTATTGATCTTTGTGCCCTTTGTTGTAACAGTCTATGTCGTCTATATGGTGTTTACCAAGATTGACGGTTTTTTCCGGCTTGATATTCCGGGGCTGGGATTTGCAGCAACCATTCTGCTCATCACCGGCATCGGTTTTGCCGCATCAAATTTTCTGACGAAAAATCTGGTGCAGTTGGCGGACACCCTTTTTACCAAGCTGCCGCTGGTGAAAATGATATATTCGTCAATTAAGGACCTTATCGGTGCATTTGTCGGTGACAAAAAGAGTTTTGACAAACCCGTGCTGGTTACCCTTGCTCCGGAAAGTAATCTTCAGGCAATAGGTTTCATGACCCAATCCAATCTTGACAGGATTGGCATTGTTGATCGCGCCGCGGTTTATCTTCCGCAATCATTTAATTTTGCAGGCAATCTCATCGTAGTGCCCACTGATCAGATTACTCCCATTGATGCCGACCCGGGTGAGGTCATGGCTTTGATAGTTTCCGGGGGTGTTTCATTAAGCAAGCTGAAAGGATGAGGGATAAACGAAAAAGAGGTTTCACAGCTCATACGCATCATAAATAGAAATCAGCAACGCATTATTAATTCGCTGATGTGCAGGACTCGGCAGGTTATTGATCTGAAAAACCACTAATGAAAATTCACGAATATCAGTCAAAAGAGTTATTGCGGAAACACGGGATTGCCGTGCCGGAAGGATATATTGCCACAGACCCGGAAGGCGCCTGCCGGGCGGCAGAGAAATTGTCGGGATTCCCGATTATGGTCAAGGCCCAGATCCATGCCGGCGGCCGGGGCAAGGGCGGCGGCGTCAGGATTTCTCGCAATCTGGACGAGGTTCTGGAAAATGCTCTTACCCTCCTCAGCAAGTCTTTGGTGACACCCCAGACCGGGCCGCAAGGGAAAAGGGTTCGAAAGCTCCTTGTGGAGCAGGGTGTTGCCATCAGCAGAGAACTCTATCTTTCAATCATCCCGGATCGTGCCACGGCAAAGATCATGGTCATTGCAAGTGAAGCGGGCGGTATGGATATCGAAGAGGTTGCATCGCAGACTCCTGAAAAGATACTCCGAACAGAAATTAATCCTTTGACCGGTATTAAAGAGCATCATGGGTTGAGCGTTGCGCAGGGACTGAATCTGTCTGGCTCTGTATCGGAAAAATTCGTTGAGTTTTTGAACAGGCTTTATGG